>JBKEBR010000378.1:0-1767 GCA_047973285.1 Oscillospiraceae bacterium
CGGCAGCGAGCCGGTGGCGGAGCATAGTTATATATACCCAAGGGCCAGCAGGGTTTGCAGGCAAACAGCGCTGTTAACCCCGTACCGGTATTCAAAATACTGGGGAATGCTGGAATCGGTTGTGAAATTGCCAAAATGCACCCGCCAAAGCATCACAATATCGCCTGGCAAAACCCCTTCGGGCAGGCGCTGCATCTGCTTTTTTTCCACAATGCCATAGGGAAAAGAATTGGGGTTTGCCGCCCATGCGGCCAGGTCTCTTTCCGGCGAAATATAGGGCTGCTCTGGGTAAGCCTTATAAACAGGATGGGTTATTTTTTTCACGAACACTCTCCTTCTTGTAGTTGGCGGCCATGCAAAAGGCGTATGCAAAGGCGCAGCTGGCCGCAGTATGCACCCTTGCCAAATATACTTTTGCTTTGGCTTACCTGCCTTGCCCTATGGGCGCCTGCCGCTGAGGCCTTGGGGCGGGCAAAGGTTTAAGGCGCCAGCGGGCTGGGTACGCAAAAAGAGTAAAAGCGGCATTGCAGCCGGGGGCAGGGCTTTGAAAAAAACAAAACCAGTGCGGGCAGCGCAAGGCAACCCCTTAAAGCTGGCCAACAACACAGCCGCAAAGGCCATATTGCCCGCCTGCCATGCTGCGCTGCTGCAAATTAGTCAATAAAAGTAGTTTTATCGGGGTTTGGCGCATGCGGGGTGCCGCTGCCTGCGGCTTCGCCAAGTAAAACGGCAATGCCAAATTCATACCCGGCAGGAAAACGCAGCTTTTCTTTAAAATAGGCGGCCTTGTTTTCAGAAAAAGCCAGCCCGGCCAGCCCGCAAATACAGCTTGCCAGCCCAACCGCCTGGGCGGCAATGGCTATAGACTGCGCCACAATGCCGGCGTCCAGCGACGCGCCGGCAAGGTCTCCGGGGTCAATGGCAATAAAAACAATGCAGGGCGCATTGTAAAACAGCCTGCCCCCGCGCGCCTGTATGCGCTCATAGGTAGATTTATCGGGCAGTGCGGCTATTGCACCAAGGCCCTCGGCCTCCAGTTCGGCAATCAGCCCGGCATTTCGCACGGCAATAACCTGCCACCGCTGCCGGTTCATAGAGCTGGGCGATTGAATGGCCGCCTGTACAATTTTTTGAATGACGTCGTCGGCAGTTTTTGCGCCGGTAAAGGCCCGGCAGGAATACCGGTTTTGAATACACTCCAGTGCTTGGTTCATGGCAAGTGGCCTCCGTTTAAAGTTTGTGGGTTGTTAACCTGTGGGGAAAAGTAAAAAATTGCGCCCGGGAAAGCGGGGAATGCTTTGGTACGGGCAGAAATTCTTTTGTTTAAGTATAGCGTGGCTTCAGCACCAGATAAACCCTGTAAAAAACGGCCTGAAAGCAATGTTTGCAAAACGCCGCCCGAAGGCGGCGTGGGAAAACCTGAAATCTATTTTTTATCGTAAGAAACAAAGGACAGCAGTGTTTTTAAATGACCCTGCGCATAAAGCAGCCCATATACAATAATGTCTATTTGCCGGGTGGTAATTAAATCTTTCCCGCTGACAATCCTCACAAATTCGTACACAATATAATCAACGTTAATAATTTATTCTGTTTTTTCGTTGGCGGCTTTGATGGAACTTGCAAGCTTTCTATCGGAAAATTCTTCTATTCGCCCGGATTTTTTGATTACGGTCATAGTAACACCTCCCTTTAATACAATTAAACCAAAAAAAAGAGCGAAAGCCACAACCAAACAACAGACAATTACTGCAACAAAAGAATACA
>JBKEBR010000379.1:0-3351 GCA_047973285.1 Oscillospiraceae bacterium
CAAGGCGCAGGGCGCCGGCGGCGGCGGGTAAACGGCCTGTTTTGCCCGCTGCGGCGTTTTGTAAACGCTTATTCATTTGAACTGCGGTACAAACCATGGTATAATAAGGCGTTATCTTTATTTTGTTTGGCTATATACAGGGGGTTACTATATGTCCGGCCACAGCAAGTGGAATAACATCAAACGCAAAAAAGAAAAAACCGATGCGCAAAAGGCAAAGGTGTTTACCAAAATAGGCCGCGAAATTGGCGTAGCCGTAAAAGAAGGCGGCAGCGACTCCAATTCCAACGCCCGCCTGCGCGATTTAATTGCCAAGGCAAAAAGCATGAACGTGCCCAACGACAACATCAACAGAATTATCAAACGGGCCGAGGGCGGCGAAAAGGACGACTACGAGGAAATTCAGTACGAGGGCTACGGCCCCTCGGGGGTTGCCCTTATTGTGGAAACCCTCACCGATAACCGCAACCGCACGGCGGCCAACATTCGCCATTATTTCGACAAATTTGGCGGCAACCTCGGCCAAACCGGTTCGGTTGCCTTCATGTTTGGCCAAAAGGGAATTATTCTGGTAGAGGGCGCGAACCTGAACGAAGAAAAGCTGATGGAAGACTGCTTTGAGGCGGGCGCCGAAGATTTTGACATGAGCGACGACATTTGCGAAATTACCACAGAGCCTGCAAAGGTGCACGAGGTTGCCCGGGCCCTGCGTGAAAAAGGGTATACCATTGCTTCCGACGAAGCGGAATATGTGCCCGCCAGCTACACAACCCTTTCCGACCCGGAGGATTTGAAAAAAATGGGGCTGCTGCTGGACAGGTTGGAAGAAGACGAAGATGTGCAGGACGTTTGGCACAACCTGGAAAACGAGGAAGACCTGAACCGGTAACCGAAGCCCTGTAATTTTTGTGCTATAAAGAACTGCGCTGGCTGCGTGGGCAAACATGCAGCTTATGGAAAGGTGGCAACCAACCAATGGTGGACAGGATTTGTGACAACTGCATGAACCGGGTTCCGGCCAATGCCGACAAATGCCCCAAGTGTGGAATCCGTTTTGAAAACACCAACCCCGGCGGGGCGCTTCCCAACGGGTGGGTGCTGGCACAGCGGTATACGGTGGGCCGGTATATCGACATTGACGGTGAGGGCGTAACCTATTCGGCAATCGACGGCAATTCATTTCAGCGGGTTATCATCAAGGAATATATGCCGGTAACCCTGTGTGCCGCCCGCGATGAGCGCGGCGCCATTGTGCCGAAGCCCGGCTGCGAAGTGCTGTTTAAAACAACCCGCATGGATTTCAGCGAGCTGTACACCGCCCTGGTTGGCATGAACCGTGCCGAGGGGCTGGTTGGCGTGCTGGACGCCTTTGAAGAGAACAACACCGCCTACGCCGTGCTGGAAAAGGTAGAGGGCCCCACCCTGGCGGAATACCTTGTGCGCAACGACGCCCCGGTGGAAACCAACCGCGCCCTTGCCATGCTGCGCCCGGTTATGCTGGGGGTAGAAGCCCTGCACGCGGCCGGCGTGGTGCACCGCGGCATAAGCCCCGAAAATATTGTGCTGGAAAGCGGCGGCACCGCAAAGCTGGGCGGCTATGCCACCCTGGCCCTGCGCCAGCAGGGCAGCGAGCTGAAACCCAAGCTGTATGCGGGCTTTTCGGCGCCGGAGCAGTATTCCGCCTCGGAATTTGAGGGCCGCTTTACCGACGTATACGCCATTGCCGCGGTGCTGTACCGCATGGTTACCGGCCAGGCCCCCGTGCCCGCCGACGAGCGCCGTGTGCAAGACACCCTGCGCCCCGCCCGCACGCTGGACAAAGAGATACCCGCCTTTCTGTCCACCGGCATTGCCCGGGCCATGCGGGTAAACCCCGACGAGCGCATTCAAACCATTGGCGATTTGCGCATGGCCTTTTCCGGGGAAGGCCCCCGTGCTTCCGCGGCGGCAAAGGGCTCGTCTTCCTCTTCGTTCGACGGCCTGTTCGGCCTTACCAAGCAGCAAACCATTATTGCGGGCACCGCCGTTGGGGCCGTGCTGCTGCTTCTTGTTATTGTGCTTAGTATCGCCCTCAGCAACCGCGGCGGCGGGGCAGTTTCCTCCTCTGTTTCCGAGGCGGTTTCCTCCTCACAGTCGGAGGCGGGCGGCCTGCGCATTCCCGATTATACCGGCAAGCGCTACGACGATGTAATTAAAGACAAAGAGTATGTTTTTGCCGAAGCGCAGGAGGAGTACAGCGACACGGTGGAATTGGGCCGGGTTATCAGCCAGCTTCCCATTGCCGGCACCGAGTGGGACGGTGAAACCCCCATTCAGCTGGTGGTAAGCAAGGGCGTAGAACCCATTGCCATGCCAGACTTTGTGTCCAGCGGCACCGTTACCCAGGCCGAGGCTGAGCTCACCCTCACCCAGGCAAAGGTAACCTACACCATTATTTCCATACAAAACGACGGCAGCCAGAAGCCCGGCGCGGTTGTAAAAACCGACCCGGCTGCAGGCGCCGAGGTAATTCCCGGCACCACAAAGGTAACCCTGTACATTGCCGCCGAGGCCTCTACCGTATCGATGAGGGACGTAACAGGGCAAAAGCAGGCCGATGCCGTGAATACCCTGAAGGGCATGGGCATTGATGAAAGCCGCATTACCATACAGCTGGTAGACAACGACGGCAAGCATGCGGGCGGTACGGTGGCTTCCACCAACCCCGTTTCCGGCACGGCCATTGCCCCGGGCTCGGTAACCGTAACCTTAAGCGTATACCGCGCCTACCTTATGCAGGACATCAGCGGCTATGTGGGCCGTTCGCAGGCCGAGCTCACCTCCTGGCTGGACGAGCGCAAGGCAAACTTCAGCTATACGGTGGTGGCGGCAGAAAACGACGGCAGCCATACCGCCGGCACCATTTCGCAGGTAGACTTTCCGCCGGTAAACTCCGAAGTTTCCCCCGGCACCGTCATTACCATTCATGTGTATGGGCAGGCGGTTACCCCCTGAGGCGGGTAAAATCTGCTTGACAATTTCTTGTAAACAAGCTAAAATAATTTAGGCAAGGGTTTCGGCCCTTGCCTAAATTATCCGATGCGGGTTTAGCTCATCCGGTAGAGCGTCTGCTTCCCAAGCAGAAGGCGAGGGGTTCGAGGCCCCTAATCCGCTCCATAGAAAAATCGCTTTGTATCGCCATTTGTTGGCATATATGAGGCGATTTTTTTATTGCTTTTGTAGTGCCCAATATGCTATTTGAGGCTATTTTAGCGCATAAAGGTGTGCCCCTAAGTGTGCCCCTAAAAATCCAGAGCAACCAAAAAACCGGGGCACCCAGATAGGCACCCCGGTATCTATTTGCCTATTCGG
>JBKEBR010000380.1:0-3061 GCA_047973285.1 Oscillospiraceae bacterium
CGCGAACCACCGGCGCCTGCTTGCCCAGCAGCTCTATAATTTTTTGAATGGTAATGCCCGCTGCAATAGAAACAAAGGTAACCTTTTCAGCGTTTTCTTCATCAGCAATTTTTTTAAAAAGAGAAGGAAAGTCTTTTGGCTTTACAGCTAAAAGAACCATGTCTGCGTTTTTTATAATTTCGCCTTCGCTGTGGGCCACAAAAAAACCGTTTGCAGCCGCTTCCTCCAGCTTTTGACCATTGGGGTCATACACAAACACATCCCCGGCAGGTAAAAGCTTTTTTTGGGCAAGCCCGCCTAAAATGGCGGTAGCCATGTTGCCGTACCCAATGCATCCCAGCTTCATCCTTTTCCTCCTCTTATCAGGGCTAAATATTATTGCGCCAGCAGTGCCTGCATGGCAATGGCACATTCTAACCGTATTTTTTCCAGCTCGCACGAAAGTTTGTGTGGCTCTAATATAGAACCATTAAAGGCGTAATTGTTGGCGTTGCAGCCGCCGCTGCAAAAAAACTTGGCCCAGCATTCCATACAGGTTGGCTTGCTGAACAGGTTGGCATCGGCAAAAGTTTTTTTGAGTTCCGGTTTTGTAATGCCTGCATCAACGCTGCCCATAATAAATTCGGGCTTGCCTACAAATTGGTGGCATGGGTAAATCTCTCCGTCCGGCGTTATCGCTATATACTCGTTGCCGCTGCCGCACCCCTTCAGGCGTTTAATGGCACAGGGGCCGTTATCCAAATCTATCATAAAATGAAAGAAATTGAAATCTCCTGCCCGGCTGCGCTTTCTTTTTGCCATTTCCTGCATCAGGCGTGTATAGCTTTGTTCAATGGCGGCAATGTCTTGCGGGCGAATGGAATAGTCGTCGGTTTCGGGGCCAACCACCGGTTCAACCGAAATTTGATCAAACCCTAGATTGTACAGTTCCAAAACATCCTTGTCAAAATCAAGGTTGTCGCGCGTGTAGGTACCCCGTACATAATATTCTTTATCTCCCCTGCCCTGCACCAGCTTTTGAAATTTGGGAACAATGGTATCGTAACTTCCACTGCCATCTATTTTTAAACGCATTTTGTCGTTTACACTTTGCCGCCCATCCAGCGAAAGAACAACGTTGCTCATTTCCCGGTTAATCATTTCAATATTTCTGTCGTTCAAAGAAAGGCCGTTGGTGGTTACCGTAAACCTAAAATTTTTCCCCTCCTGCTTTTCAATGGCCCTGGCGTATTCCACCGTTTGGCAAAGCACCGCATAGTTCATCATGGGCTCTCCGCCAAAAAAATCCACTTCCAAATTACGGCGCCCCTTGCTTAAAGAAATAAGCAGGTCGATGGATTTTTTCGCTGTTTCCAGCGGCATAAGCTTGCGCCCGCCGCCAAAATCTCCGGTAGAGGCAAAGCAATATTTGCAGCGTAAATTACAATCGTGCGCCATATGCAGGCACATGGCTTTTATGGGCGAATCTCCCAATTTCTCTTTGAACTCACTGTAGCTGTCGTCTGAATATAAAAGCCCCTCTTGAAACAGGGCGCAAAGTTCTTCAAAGGTTGTATTCACCTGCTGTTTTCCAAATTCAGCATACAACTGCTGTAAAGCCTGTTCATTGGCAGCAGCCAGCTCTTTTTGAGCCAGTTCCTTGAGGGTTACAATGCCCAGCAAGGCATAGGCAGGTTTGTCCAATACGTGTACGGCACCGCTTCCGGTATCCAGTGCAAGGTACATGTTGGCGCGTTCAAAACGATGGATCATGAATATTCCCTTTCATTCTTTTCTTTGTAAAACAAATTTTCCCAATAAAACAAGAGGCGGGTTTTCCGCCTCTTGTTTTATTGTCGATAGTAGCACAGTAAAAAATTATGAGGCTTTACTTACAAAACAGCCTTTTTTTCTGCAGTTTGTTCGCACTTTTGGTTGGCAACCGTGCAGGAAGTTTTGCAGGCAGACTGGCAAGAGGTTTGGCACTCGCCGCAGCCACCCTTGCAGGCAGAGCTTTTTAAATTGGCTTTGTTTAAGGTTTTAATGTGTTGCATAAAAAGACCCCCAAGTTTTTTAACAATTTTTATTTGTCGCTTTTGCCTTTGTCGGCCTTATCCTTAGAAGAATCAGAGCCGTCCAGCGTAAGCTTGTTCACCTTGTCAACAGCGCCGCGCAAAAACCGAATGCGAGAACGTTCACCGGCGGTTTCCAAAACAAAGGTGTCGTCTTTAATGCTTACTACGCGGCCAACAACGCCGCCAATGGTAACCACTTCATCGCCAACTTCCAGGTTGTTACGCATTTCTGCGGCCTGTTTTTCCTTCTTCTTGTTGGGGCGCCACATTAAAAAGTACATACCAACAATCATAACACCCATTATCACAAAAAGAGAAATATTTCCCATAAGGCCGCCAGTTGTATCTTGCGTTGCCGCCTGGCTTGCAGCGCTAAAAAGTGCAAACTCCATTAATTAATGCCTCCTTGTTTATCACGTTTATTTATTATATCGAATACAGCGGTAACTTGCAATAGTTTTGCGCACTTTACGGCGGTATAACCCTGTAAAATAAGCACTTTCTGCCACCTTATATTCTTGTGTCCAGCAGGTCGGCATATTGCCGGTGAAAATCCTCAAACGCATTCTCATCCAGCGCGTTTCGAATTCTCTCCATAAGCGTATTGTAAAAATACAAATTGTGCTGCACCGTCAGGCGCATACCAAGGCTTTCCTTCGCTTTCAGCAAATGCCGAATATAGGCGCGCGAAAAGTGGCGGCAGGCGGGGCATTCGCAGGTAGAATCAATGGGGGCGTCGTCCTCTATGTATTTTGCGTTGTTAATGTTTACAATGCCGCTCCAGGTAAACAGGTGGCCGTGGCGGGCATTGCGGCTGGGCATTACACAGTCAAAAAGGTCTATTCCAAGCCGTACCGCTTCCAAAATATTGCCCGGCGTGCCAACGCCCATTAGGTACCGAATTTTATCTTTGGGCATATAGGGCTCTACCTCGGCAATAATGCGGTACATTTCCTCTTTGGGCTCCCCTACCGCCAGGCCGCCAATTGCGTAGCCGTCCAAATTCA
>JBKEBR010000381.1:0-2271 GCA_047973285.1 Oscillospiraceae bacterium
CGCTTGAGGCGGAACCGACGCCCGAAGCGCTTGGGGCGGCGGGGTTGGCCGGGGCAGCGGGTTCCCCGGGGAAGGCGCCGCCCGGCTCAGCCGTATAATCTGTGGTGTACTTAATTTCAACAACATCCCCCTCTTTAAGGGTGTACCCGTTCATGTAAACCAGGGGCATGGTGCCGTTTACGGTGTAAATCCAGCCGGAATTCGGGCCGCCGTCCCGCTCTGCCAGGGTATTGCCGTTAGAATCTGTAATAGAGCGAACATAGCTGCCCACGGCAGAGTAGGTATAGTTGTGTTCCTCCATAACTTTTCTGAAAAGGCCAAAAACAGTTGTGCCCGCCTCCAGGTTTGAAACCGTTGTGTTCAAAAGCTGGCCGCTGGCCGCCAGGGGCAGGGCAACCACCCTTAGCAGGCGCGCCGCAGGCTGCGGGGCGGTGTTAAAGCCGGCAAGAATTAAGGTGGCCGAAATGGGGGAGTCAATGGCCGCCCTTGCCTCTGCCCGCAGTTCGGCCAGCTCCTCGGCGGTGCGCACAACATGGTGTGCGCCTTCCGCCATAATATACTCGCTTACCGGCTGCCGGTAAAGGGCTTCAAACTGCTCGTACCCGGAAATCCCTTCGAACTTTGTCCAATATTTTCCAAAGACCGAATGTGTTAACGAGCTGCTGATGCGGACAAAGGTGTCCTCCGCGGGCTTTGTAAAGTTCAGCGTTTCGTGGCTGAAAATGGCGGGGTCGCTGCTGCGGAAGGCCCTCCACGCCTCCTGGTCTGCCCAGCCCGGTATCTCATCCGCCATAATTCCATCGTTGGTTCTTTCTGCGTTTGTATAAACCCACTGTAAGGAGCCGCCGCTTTCGCCCTTGCCCCAGGTTGCCTCTTGAAAAGAATGCAGCTTTCCGGTAACCGAATAACTGCTGGCATAGGACCCGTTGTTTAAGCCCTCGAAATAGTTTTGCTTAACAAGGGCCATCAGCGAAAAGGCAGAATCCAGCTCCGCCTGCGTCAGGGGCTCTACTTTAAACCGGTAGGTGCGGGCGGCGGCAATTCCCATTGCCGTATCGGTAATGGTGATGGTTACCTCCACCTCTTCGGCCGCATTGCCCGGAAGGGGGCGGTAAACAAACGACCTTGCCGCATTGGCCACGCTTGTCGATTCAATAACCATATCGTTGCTGCTTGAAATGGTAACGGGGACGTACTTTCCGTCCACGCCAAAGCTTCTGGTTGTTGGGTACTGAATGTCGTTGTGAACGGTGTAAAGGCCGCCCGCCTGCGGCAGCTGCTGTTTGGTAACATAGTCTGTAAACCCAGCCACGGCAACACCCGCATCAATTTTTTTCAAAAGCTCTCCGCGCAGGGCGTCTGCCTCTTCGCTGGAGAGGGGCGGAATGGTGAGCGTAAAGGTTTTGTATAGAATAATAGCGGGCTCATAGGCCGAGGTAAACTGGAAGGTGAACTTTGCCGTTAACGTAACCGTTTTGGGTTTTTCGCCGCGGAAAACCTTCCCCACATAGGGCTCAAACAATGTATCCGCCGTAGTTTGGTTTTCGCTGCTGATGGAAACCACCGTTGTGGCGGAGGAGGTCCATTCAATTTGGGCCCACTTTTTTCCGTCCACAACCTTGGGAAGCACCAAATTGGAAACAATATTGCCCACATCATTGCCATTCAAAACAACCTCTTCGGTAACACCCGAAAGAATTTCCGCCCGCATGGCCGCCTTAACCCTTGCCGCGTCCCACGGAACATTCACAACCAGCCCCTCAACATCGGTGGCCACCTCGCCCTTTGTTAAGGTTAGGGCCACTTTGTACTGGGCCATCCAAAGGGCTTTGAGAACATTGGGGTCTGCATAGAAAAATTCCACAGCGCCATTTTGCTGTATGGCGCCCCCGCCGTAAACCGCCTCCACGGCTTTTATGGTTACCGCAATGCCGGTATACCCCGCCTTTGCAAGGTCTGCTTCAACCATGCCAATAATATTTTCATCTGTGCCGCAGCGCGGCCAAAGCGGGCCGTACCCTTCGTCGAAAATGCTGGAGGCCTTCTCCACATACTCAACATCGGGGTTTTCGTAGCCTTCGGCGGCAAGCAGGCCCCGCGTATCCATGGCGCTGCGAAGCACCTTTGTTCCGCTTAGAATTTCCACATATACATAGCTGCCTGCCGCAAAAGACCCATCGGCGGGAATGAGGAAATCTTTGCCTGTGGCGCCCTGTATGTCGGCTGCGCCGGGGGAATTGTATCTCCATTTAAAATTCAGCGCGGGGTAGC
>JBKEBR010000382.1:0-7439 GCA_047973285.1 Oscillospiraceae bacterium
GCCCGGTGCTTTCGGGCAGCTTTTCCGCCAAATCCATCGCCATTGAAAAGCTTTCGGTTTCATTGGCGGGCGTGCACATATACAGCAGCCCGTTGTACAGCCCCTCAACGGCAACAAAACAGCAAAGCACCACGGCAAACACGCGTTTACTTAAATATTTTTTTGCCCTGGCTGCCAGCAAAAGAAAGAACAAAACGCCGCCCAGCGCAAAGCAACACAGCGCCCAGGCAAGAGAGCCCATATTGCCCCACAAGCTGTACACATACACACCGGCCTGTTGCCTGTAAAACAACAGAATGTGCAGCAAAAAGAAGAAATAGAGCGCAAGGCCCGCAGCCGCCAGAACAATGCCCTCCGGCTTACTTTTGGCCGGTTCCTTGACGGGCGCCGTATTTTGAAAGGCGGCGCTTACCAGCATAAGGGCAAAAAACAACGGAATAAACCCATACCTTGAGGGAAAGGCTTGGTAGCTGCCCGCGTGCCAAACAAGGTTCACCGGGTCTACCAGCAGTGGAATGGTAAACAGGCAAAGGCAGGTAACGCAGTACCCCACCATGGGCGTTTGGGCCCGCCGCCTGAAAAGCAAAAAAACAATGCCGCCCAAAACAGCCGAGGTGCACAGCAGCATGAGAAGGGTGGTTTCTACCGGGGCCAAAAGCTTTGTAGTAGCCAGGTTGTCTATTAAAGACCCCCGCCGGGCAGACTGCTGGTACTGGAAAAAGGCGGGCAGCCAGGCCACGGCACTAAGCCCCACCGCCAGCAAAACAGCCAGCCCAAGGTGCAGCGCCGCCGCCCGCCTTTGCGCCTTTTGCACATAGAACAAAATGTGCAGGCCCCCGCTTAGCAGCACCGCAAGAATAACGGTGTAGGCAATTTGGAACTGGCCAAAAATACCAACGGCTAATAAAAGTGCAAAGGGTACCACCCTGCCCTTTTGAATAAGAAGGTTGAAGCAAAGCATAAGCAGGGGAAATAAAATAAGCTGGTCCAGCCACACAACGTTCTGGTAGTACAGCAATGTAAAGCCTCCAAAGGCGTACAACACCCCCAGCAGCCCGGCCTGCCACTTTTCGCATTTAAAAAAGGCGTACCGGCTGCTGAAAAAGGCAGTGGCGGCACAGCTTGCCAGCACTATTTTCAGCAGCACCAGCACGTTGGCAAAGGCGTAAAAGCCGCTGCGCGGCACCAGCAGCCCCAGCGCTGTAAAAGGGCTGGAGATAAAAAAAAGAAAAACGCCCCAAAAATTCATACCGCCCGCGTTGGCCATGTTGAACAGCAGGCCGGTATTGCCCGCAGCAATATCTTTGAACTGCATCATAAAAGGCAAAACCTGCTGCGTCATGTCGCCCCAGGCAAGGGTTTTGGTGCCAAAAGGAAAAAGGCCCGAAGCAAGATAAACAAAGCAAACCATGCCCAGTGAAAGCAGCAACGGCAGGGCATATACTTTTTGCAGGCTTTTCAAAAGCTTACGCAGCATGGCAGCCCCTCCACCCTTTACCCTGTAATTCAGGCGTATGGCCGCCCGCTTTGCACAAAAAAGGGCTCATCTGGAATACCAGTATTTTCTGTCTAAATTGCGGTACTGCACCGCCTCCGAAACATGGGCCACATCAATTACTTCTTCTCCGGCAAGGTCTGCTATGGTGCGGCTTATCTTCAGCACCTTGTCATACCCGCGGGCCGAAAGGCCAAGCCTTTCAAAAGCAGATTTCAGCAAAGCGGCCGCCTTACCGGTAAGGGCGCAGTCTTTGCGCAGGCGCTCGCCCTGCAAAGCCGCATTTGGAACAACCGGCCCGGTGCCAAAGCGCTGCTGCTGAAAACGGCGGGCCGCCAACACACGCTTTAAAATTTCAGCGCTGGCCTCACCCTCTGCGGGGGCGCTCAGCTCCTCATACTCCACCGGCTGCACCTCCACATGCAAATCAATCCTGTCCAGCAGAGGGCCGCTCACCTTTTGCAAATACCGTTCTATGGCGTGTGCGCTGCAGCGGCAGGGCCTGGTGGGGTGGCCGTTAAACCCGCAGGGGCAGGGGTTCATGGCCGCCACCAGCATAAAGCGGCTGGGGTAGGTTGCGCTGCCGGCCACACGGCTTACGGTTACCTGGCCGTCCTCCAGGGGTTGGCGCAAAATTTCAAGGGCTTCCCGCGTAAACTCGGGCAATTCATCCAAAAACAGCACGCCGTTGTGCGACAGGCTGATTTCCCCGGGCTTTGGCGTTGTGCCGCCGCCCGAAAGCCCCGCCGGGCTTACCGAATGGTGCGGCGCCCGAAAAGGCCGGGTGGTAACCAGCCCGCCGGCGCTGCCTGTTTTTTTCAGCAAACCGGCAACCGAATATATTTTGCTGCTTTCAATTGCTTCCTCATAGGTGAGCGGCGGCAAAATACCCGGCAGCCGCTTTGCCATCATGCTTTTACCGGCCCCGGGCATACCCACCATTAAAACATTGTGCAGCCCCGCCGCGGTAATTTCAAGGGCCCGCCGGGCCTCCAGCTGGCCCCGCACATCCAAAAAATCGGCCACCGCCCCGGGGCTGGCGCCCAGCAGCAGCTCTTGAAAAGGCTGGGGCGTTATGGGCCGCAGGCCGCTTAAATGCTCTACCGCGTCGCGAGCGGTACCCAAAGGAAATACCGAAAGCCCTTTTACCACCGCCGCCTCTTCGGCGTTTGCCTTTGGCACAAAAAGCTGCGTAATACCCGCCTGCCGGCAGGCAATGGCCATGGGCAAAACCCCGCTTACACTGCGCACTCCACCGTCCAGGCTCAATTCGCCCGCAAACGCACAATTCTTCGGAATTTCCGCTATTTGCCCACTGGCGCAAAGAAGCCCCAGCAAAACGGGCAAATCGTACACCGGGCCGGTTTTGCGTATATCGGCCGGGGCCAGGTTTACCGTAATACGGCTGGCCGGGTAGGTAAACCCTAAGTTTTTAAGGGAGCTTCGAACGCGGTCTACCGCTTCTTTTACGGCGCTGTCTGGCAGGCCAACAATGGCAAACTGCGGCAGGCCGCCCGAAACGTCCACCTCTACCGTTACCACTAATCCATCTATTGATGAAACACCCAGGCTGTAAAGCTTTGCAAACATGGTGCCTCCCCGCCCTATCGGCGTCTATCTGCACATCTATTGTACCTTGCTGGCGCTTCGGATAAGCCTGAACCCGCAAGGCCTTGGCCCGCCGCCTGCCGTACTTGCCGCCGAAAGCGCCTGCCACCTGGCAAAACACTTGCATTTGCCAATATTTACCAAATTATGTACGCTATAAAATAACAATACAAATATTATACCGGTAAACCTGTTGGTAGTAAAGCATTACCGCCGGCGCCCAAAAGCATACCGCTGCCGGCCCCCTTTGCAATGGCTTTTAGAAAGCCCAAAAAAAGTATTGACAATAAAAGCCGCATTTGATAATATAAATGAGTGGCTTTTATGTGGTATGGGCAATTTAAAAACTGAATATGGTGTTTTTTCGGTATATGGGGGCGTAGCTCACCTGGGAGAGCGCTTGAATGGCATTCAAGCAGACTGCCAGAATTCCGTTAGTTGAACGTGCCAAAAATGTCCTCTATACAAACACATTTCCATAACCCAATAAGGGGCCGTAGCTCACCTGGGAGAGCGCCTGAATGGCATTCAGGAGGTAGTGAGTTCGATCCTCATCGGCTCCACCATAAGAAAACCGTCCGCGAATAGCGGACGGTTTTCTGTTATACATTTTCTTTTATTCTTTGCCTGGTGGTAATCATGGTGGAATGAGTTTTAATTTGTCGTGTGTTTACCAATACTATTGCGGCAGCTCATTTGGAAACAAGTAGGGCATCGATTTCATTTTTAAGCCGGATATGCTTTGTATATAAACAAGGGACTTCCCTAGTTTATACCGTCAGGAGGCCGTCTCCAGCAGTGTGCTGCTTTCAAACTGGCTATTGTACAAATCAGCGTAGAAGCCGCCCTCGGCCATCAGCTCGTTGTGCCTGCCGCCCTCGATGACATTACCCTCCTTCATCACCAAAATGAGGTTGGCGTTTTTAATAGTCGAGAGCCGGTGGGCGATGACAAAGCTGGTGCGCCCGGCCATCAGCTTGTCCATCGCCTTTTGAATTTGTGCCTCTGTGCGTGTGTCCACGCTACTGGTGGCCTCATCCAATATTAGCAGCGGCGCATTTTCCACCATGGCACGTGCGATGGTGATGAGCTGCTTTTGTCCCTCCGACAGGTTGGTCGCGCTGTTCAGTGCAGTGTTGTACCCCTGGGGCAGCGTGCGGATGAAGTGGTCGATGCCCACAGCCTTGCAGGCGCGCGATACCTCTTCGTCACTGACATCCTGCTTATTGTAGACAATGTTTTCCCGGATGGTGCCCTCGAACAGCCAGGTATCTTGTAGCACCATGCAGAACAGCTGGTGTACGTTTTCTCTCGTCAGGTTTTGGATGGGCACGCCGTCCACGCGGATTTCCCCGTCGTTCAGCTCGTAAAAGCGCATCAGAAGGTTTACGATGGTGGTTTTGCCTGCGCCAGTGGGCCCCACGATGGCAATTTTTTGCCCGGCATGCACCGTGGCGCTGAAATTGTGGATGATTGTCTTGCCCTCCACATAGCCAAACTGGATGCTGTCAAATTCCACTTCGCCCTTTACGCCGTGCAGCCTTTGCTGCTTTCCCTGTTCCTGGGCAAGCTCCGGCTCGGCCAAAAAGTCAAAGACGCGCTCACTGGCAGCAGCCGTAGATTGCAGGGCTGTGGCTGCCTGGGCCAGCTGGGTGAGAGGCTGGGTGAACAGGCGGATGTAGATCATGAAGGCCACGATGACGCCGAAGGTGATGCTGCCGTTCAGTGCCAGCACGGCGCCCACCACGCACACCGCTACGTAGCCTAGGTTGCCGATAAAGCTCATCAGCGGCATCATCAGGCCCGACATGAACTGGCTTTTCCAGCCGCTGTTTATCATGCGGTCGTTGATATCCCGGAACACCGCCTGTGCCTGTTTTTCCCCGTTATATGCCTTGACGACGTGCTGCCCGGCATACACCTCTTCAATGTGTCCGTTGATTTTACCCAGGTCATTTTGCTGGCAGCTGAAGTACTTCTGGCTCCGGCTGATGATCAGCAGCATCAGGGCAAAGCCAATGACCGTGGCGACCACCGCGGCGACGGTCATCGTTACGTTGATGGACAGCATCATCACCAGCGAGCCTATAAACATCACCACCGCCGTGACCAGCTGGCCGATGCTCTGGTTCAGCGTCTGGCCAATGGTGTCCACGTCGTTGGTCACCCGGCTCAGCACGTCGCCGGTGCTACTGGAATCAAAATAGCGCAGCGGCAGGCGGTTAATTTTTTGCGAGATGTCGCTGCGCAGCTTCTTGGATGTCCGCTGGGTTACCGTGGCCATGATAAAGCCCTGCACATAGTTAAAGAGAAAGCTGAGGGCATAGAGGAAGACGAGACCCAGGCAAATGGAACCGATGGTGGCAAAGTCGATGCTGCCGCCAATGCCCTCGGTGATAAGGTCGGTCACGCGGCTGATTTGGTTGGGCCCCACAAGGGACAGCACGGTGGCCCCCGCTGCCGTAACCAGTGCGGCGATGATGGCCGGCAGCCAGGGCTTGCAGTAAGCAACCAGGCGGCCCAGCGATTTCTTAAAATCCTTGGGCTTTTCGCCAGATTGCATACCACTTGGCCCGCCGGGCCCGGGCCCCTGTCCCTGCGCCTTGCCCTGCACGTGCTTGTTGCTGCCGATGGTATATTCATTGTTTTTAGCCAACGTTCAACTCCTCCTTTGAAAGCTGTGACAAGGCGATTTCCTGGTAGACCCCACAGTTATCCAGCAGCTCGCTGTGGGTGCCCATGCCAGCAATTTTACCCTCTTCCAGCACGATAATTTTGTCTGCGTCACGGATGGTACCGATGCGCTGGGCGACGATAATTTTTGTGGTGTCGGCCAGCTCCTGGTTCAGCGCCGCCCGCAGCGCACGGTCGGTCTTGTAATCCAGCGCCGAAAAGGAATCGTCGAAAATGTAGATTTCGGGGTTGCGGCAGACGGCCCGGGCAATGGAAAGCCGTTGCTTCTGCCCGCCCGAGAGATTGGTGCCGCCCTGAGCCACCGGGGGATCCAGCGCAGCAAATCCATGGGGTTCAGTTGCTAACCGGCGGCGAAGCCGAGCTGGAACCCAACATCATTTACCTGGGGTACCTGTCCGCCCTTCCCGCGCGGATAAGCGCCCCCCATGTAGTAAACCTGTACTGCTGCCTGAGTGGCCCACTAGAGGGTGTTCCTGAGTTTGTGGATGATAGTGCCTATAAAAACGTGAACCTGATCGTGCTGCCCAACGTGGACGATGTTTTTGCCACCTTTAACATGGTTAACCAGCCAGTGGTGCAGGATCTGGCCCACCACGACCATATGCGTGACTTAGTGAATGCATTGTTCTCAGATCAGGGCCTCCAATACCTGGTGGATACCGCTTACCGTATACTGAACAATCCTATCATCGTGACCGATATGTCCAACGCTCATCTGGCCCTCGCCCTGGGAGAGCACCCAGATAAGGACCCGGACTCAATTCTGGCCCGCCTTTGGCATGACAGCGAAGAGAACCAGGCACCCAACATGGAGGCAATCGAGTACGACAAGAAAATAAATATTCTGCAGATATTGCGCCGCCGCACCAGCCCGTACGTGTACCGGCATGAGATACTGAAGCACCGGGTGATGACCAGCCTGGTGTTGGTACACGGCGCTGAAATTGCCAAGGTGACCATGATTGAGCATCACCACCCTTTTGGTTTGGGGGACAGCTTCCTCTTTGCCAGCCTAGTTCGTTATGTGGGGCAAGAGCTATCAAAATATATATTTTACCACAACAACAAGGGCCGCAGCCGCAGCTACTTCCTGATGGATCTTTTGAATAATCTGAATATGGCTCCCAAGGCCATCAGTCGGCGGCTGGCATCAATAGATTACAGAATTCAAGACTCGATGTTCCTGGGCATTTTCCGCCAGCGCAATATTCTTACCCACAACTTTCAGGCATTGGATATGGCTTTTGTGGCCGACAAAATTGCTGCACCGGTATTGTCCGGGCATCTATATGCCGTAAGCAACGATGAACTGGTGGTTTTGTTCAATTTCAAGGATGGACAGGAATGGGCAGCACCCTCGCTGAAACTGCTCACCCGGTACGCCACCCAGTTTGATTGCCTGTGGGGGATGAGCAACATCTTCCACAGCTTGGAGGAAATCCACACGGCCTATAGCCAGGCGCGCAGCGCCACCGAGCTTGGCAACCAGTACTTCTTCATCCACGAAATATGCCCCACCCGTTTGGTGGTGTTTTTTAGCCATATCTCCACCATAGCTATGCTGGAAGTTTGTGGGAAAAATCAGCCGTTGGACCTGTTCATAGACCCCACCGTGCTTGCACTGAAAAGCTATGACGACACC
>JBKEBR010000383.1:0-6564 GCA_047973285.1 Oscillospiraceae bacterium
GCAGGCGCTGGAGCGGGTGCTGCCCTGGTTTGCCGCGTTTCGGGTGCGGCTGCGGCGCGGGGTTTTTTGGCGCTACCTGGAGGTGAACCCCGCCACCCCCATTATTTATGAAGAGGACGATTACCCCTGCCGCTACATATACGCGGGGCAAAACCGCCAGTACCTGTTTCGGGTGAGCCATTTTGAAAACCGCATCAACCTTGAAATATTCCACGTGCTTACCGACGGCACCGGCGGCATGCAGTTTTTGCAGGCCCTTTGCTGCCAGTACCTGCTGCTGGCCCACCCGGGCGCCTTTACCCCCGAGCAAAAGGCCCGGCGCTGGTTTGCCCAGCACGGGGCCGACACCGAAGACAGCTATGTAAAAAATTACACCCCCACCCAAAAGGCCACCTTTCAGGAGGGGCGCAGCTACAAGCTGCGGGGCGAGCGCAACATGCTGGACGCGCTGGGCGTAATGCACGCCTATATACCCTTGCAGCCGCTTTTGCAGCTTTGCCGCCAGAAGGGGGTTTCCATTACCCAATACCTGGCCGCCTGCATTGGCTGGGCCGTTTACACCGAACAGCTGGGCGCCCGCGGCCACAAGCTGCCGGTAAACATTTTTTTGCCGGTAAACCTGCGCAAGCTGTTTCCCTCTACCACCACGCTGAACTTTTTTTCCAACATTTATGTTTCGCTTGCCTTCAACCGGCCCGGCATTTCTTTTGACGAGGCGCTGGCCGCCGTAAAGCGCCAGTTTGAAGAGAAGGTAACAAGGGAAAGCATGCTGAAAAAAATAAGCTACACCGTGGGCAGCGGCTACAGCCCCTTTATACGCATGGTGCCCCTGCCCATCAAAAACATGGCCCTGCGCGCCATATTTGAGGCCAGCGCCCGCAGCAGCACCATGGGCTTTTCCAATTTGGGCAGCATACAAATGCCCGCCGAATTTGCCCCCTATGTTACCGGCGTGGCCTTTATGCTGAGCAGCGCCCCGCGCGAGCCCTTTAAGTGCGCCGCTTGCAGCTACGGCGATATTTTCACCCTTTCGTTTACCAGCATGCTGCGCAGCACCGCTTTGCAGCGCGCCGTGGTGCGCATGCTAAGCGCCGACATTGAGGGCATTACCATAGAAACCAACGGAGCCATTTATGAAGGAATGTAACGCCTGCCGCATTCGCGTGGCAAACCCGCACCAGGCCTTTTGCCCCCTTTGCGGCGAGGAGCTTGGCGAAGGGGCCGCCCCCGCCTGCGCCCTGCCCCGCAACCCCTACCCAGACCTTGCCGGGCGGCTTATTCAGTACAACTTTATTATGCGCCTGCTGCTGTTTTTAACCCTTTTTGGCTGCGGCGTTTCGGTGCTGGTAAACCTGCTGGCCGCCCCCGGCTTTTTGTGGTGCTTAATTGTAATTGCGGCCGCCGGTTACAGCTGGCTTATTATACCGCCGCTTTTGCGCCGGGGGGTAAACTACGCCACCCGCGTGGTGTGGCAGGTTTTGTTTACCAGCGCCCTTGTGGTGGTGCTGGACTTTATTATTGGCTACCAGGGCTGGAGCGTTACCTTTGTAATTCCCAGCCTGCTGAATGCGGGCATTCTGGCCCTGGCGCTGCTGGCCGCCATCAACCGCACCAACTGGGTGCAGTATGTGTTTGCCCAGGTGCTGGTGGGCGTTTTTTCCTTTGTGCCCCTTGTGCTGTACCTGTTTGGTATTTCCCAAAACCTTGTTATGGTTTTGGTAACCTCTTGCCTTGGGCTTGCCAGCATACTAATTACCCTTGTATTTGGCGACCGCACCATTAAAAGTGAATTCAAGCGCCGTTTTCACATGTAGCGGCTGCGGCCTGCCCTGTTTTATCCGCCCGAAAAGGAGCGCGTATGAAGGCCTGGCTGAAAAAAAAGGGGGGAGGTCCGCTTGCACCCGCGCTGCGCCCCGGCTTTGACGCGGACCTGTTCCAAAAAACACACCGCCCTGTGCTGGCGGTGTGCTTTGCATTGCTGCTGCGGGAGGGCGCCGGCATAGCCCTGCGCATTTTAAACAACCGCGCCGCCCTGCCGCCGCTGTTTGCCCAGGCCGGCTTTAAGGTGTATGTGCTGCTGTTTACCGCTTCGGCCGCTTACCTGTTAATTGCCGTGTGGCTGTGCCTGCTTCACCGCCGGCCCGCCCAGTGGTTTTTTGGCGCTTGCGCCGTGTTTGCCTACTGCGCCTGCACCTTTGGGGGCCTGCTTTCGGCCTGTTCCCACCTTACCCCGGGCCCCACGGTTTCGGCTTTTTTGTACTGCCTTTTGCCGCTGGCCCTTGTGCTGGCGCTGCGGCTTTGGCAGGCGTTGCTGCTGTACGGTGCCTGCCTTGCCACCCTGCTGGGGCTTGTTTGCCTTGTTGCGGGCGGCGGGGCCGGGCGCATACCGCTGCGCAGCAAGGCCGATATTTTTGCCGCCACCGCCCTTGCCATTGCCCTTTCTTCGCTGCACTACCGCCGCCGGGCCGGGCACTACGCCGGCCAAAACGAGCTGCTGGAGGAAAACGCCGCCCTGTATGTGGGCAACCTGCACCTGCAGCGGCAGGTGCTAACCGACGAGCTTACCAAAAGCTACAACCGCCGCTTTTTGGAAACCGTGCTGCCCGGCATATTCCAAACGGCCCGGCAAAAAAACCGGCCCGTGGCGGTAATGATGGCGGACATCGACTTTTTCAAGCAGTTCAACGATTTGTACGGCCACGACACCGGCGACCTTTGCCTGCGCCGGGTGGCCCAAACCATGCGCAGCCTTTTGCCCCGGCAGGAATGTTATTTTTTGCGCTACGGCGGCGAGGAATTTGTGCTGTTTGCCGCGGGCTGCTCTGCCGCTCAGGCCATGCAGCTGGCCCATACCCTGCGCGAAAATGTTTCCTGCCTGGAAATTCCCAACGAAAACACCCCCCAGGGCCACATTACCGTAAGCATTGGGCTGTGCTACAGCCCCGCCGGGGAGCGCACCTCGCTGCGGTGGCTGATTCACTGCGCCGACCGCGCCCTGTACCAGGCCAAGGCCGAGGGCCGCAACACGGTACATTGCCACAGCCACTTCCCCGCCGTGCCGCCCGCCAATTTTTTTGAGGGTAAGGCGCCCGCCGGGTACAGGGGGCCTTTGCCGTAACCCAAACGGGCCGGGCGGCGGGCTTGCCGCGGCGGGCCTTGCCAAAATTTTGGCCGCCTTTTGCCCATTTGTATTGCGGCGGGGCACGCGGTGTGCTACGCTGTAAGTAGCAAAAGAAAGGCTGGGAGCCACCTGTATAAAAAAACGCGCGGGGCAAAAAAAGCGGCGGGGCAAAGGCTGCCCTATGCCCTGGCCTGCTCGGCCATCTTTTTTCTGCTGGGCAGCTTTGTGGTTGTTTCCAACCTGTGGAGCCTTGCCAAAAACAGAAAAATAGAGGAAGGCTTTGTTGCCGTAAACGCCCGCATTGTAAGCCGAATAGACACCAGTACCGAATTCGATTACTATAAAATGCGCCTTTATGTTGAATATGAAGACCCAAGCGGCAACACACAAACCGCCTGGCTGCAAATGCCTGTTTCAAGCCACCGCTACCCCGAAGAATTTACCACGGTGTATATCGACCCCCAAAAGCCGGGCGAGCCGCTTTACCCGCAAACGGCGCTGTATATTTCTGTTGGCTGGGTTTTTGCCGCCATTTTTTACCTGGGCGGTACGGCGGCGTTTGTATATGGCCTGCTTAAAAAGCAGGGGTAGCTTTTGGCGGTGCCCCGGCGCACAATTTACTTTGCCGGGCAGGGCCTTTTCCCCGCTGTAATGCAGGCTGCCGCCCTGCGCACGCCTGCGTGAAAACCCGGTTGCTCCACAGTGGGCAGGCCGGCTTGCGGCAAAACAACAAGCGTGCTGCAAACCTTATAAAAAACCATTGAACGCAAAAAAACGCACACAACAACAGAAAAGAGGTGCCCAATGGAAAAGGAACTGATGTTCAGAAGCTTTGACGGAACCGAGCTGTACATGAAGCAAACCTTGCCCACCGCCCCCAAGGCCGCCGTTTTAATTGTGCATGGCCTGTGCGAGCACCAGGGCCGCTACGATTATGTGGCCGGGCGCATGCAGGAGGGCGGCCTTGCCGTGTTCCGGTTCGACCACCGCGGCCACGGGCGCTCTGGCGGCAAGCGCGTTTTTTATTCCGATTTCAACGAAATTGCAGACGACGTGCACGAGGCCTTTAAAATTATGCGGGCCGCCTGCCCGGGGCTAAAGCTGTTTGTGCTGGGCCACAGCATGGGGGGCTACGCCACTGCCCTGTTCGGCACCAAATACCCCGGCCTTGCCACGGGCATTCTGCTTTCCGGCGCGCTTACCCGTTACAACCACAAGCTGATGGGCGAGCTGCCTATGCCCGGCAGCCCGGAGGATTACTTCGACAACGCTTTGGGCGACGGCGTTTGCAGCGACCCCGCCGTGGTAAAGGCCTATGTAAACGACCCCTATGTGGAAAAACGCATTTCGGTTGGCCTGTGCAACAGCTTGGGCGCCGGCATTGCCTGGCTGAAAGCCAACCCCGCCAAATTTACCTGCCCGGTTTTGGTGATGCACGGCGCCAACGACGGGCTGGTGAGCGAGCGGGATTCGAGGGAGTTTTTTGGTGAAATTGCCTCGAAGGACAAGGGCCTGTTTATTTACCCCCTTTTGTTCCACGAAATTTTAAACGAGCCCTGCAAGGATGAAATTATTGCCGACATTCTTCGGTGGGTAAACAGGAGGCTTTAGCCGTATTGGCTCGCCCGGCGCCCCGCATGCGCCGGTTTTTTCGCTGCCGGTCGGCGGCGTTGGCGCTTTTGCCGGCCGCCGGGGCTGGTTGCCGTATTTAGCCCGTTGCGGCCTGAAACAGGCCCGCCAAGGCAGCCCCGCTTTGGTGGGCAGGCCAAGGGCGGCGGCCCTTGGCAGCAGCGCTTGCAACGCCCGCCACCGCGCATTGCAACTGTGGGCATTTTTTAAAAACAAAACCCAAGGCGCCCCGATGCAGCAGGGGCGCCTTGGGTTTTGCCCTGTTTTGCCGCGGAATGCGCGCCGCGCCCTGCTTAAATGCGGCAGGCGGCTGGGCTTGGCTTTTGCGCAAGGCAAGGGCATTTCATCTTTTATTGCCCGAATAATGCGCTGAACATGGCGCGTGCAATTTGTATACGCATTTTCCTTTTTTCTACTGCAATTTAAAGGGTGGCTTTTGCCCAATGTTCTTGTAAAAAAAGGCGCTGCAACCTGGTTGGTTGAGGCGCTTCCTACCCTATATTTTATTTTGCCTTTCTTTGTGTATCAATTTTCGTATATGGCCGCTAGATTATGTATTCTGCGCTTCATTTCTGCGCGGATATGCGGCGGCTCTAAACATTCACATTTATCGCCAAAGCTGAGAAGAATGTTGTAGTAGTATTCCTTTTCTATGAATGGAAAACCGACAATGTAGTGCTCATCACCATCTGGCGAAAAGTGTTCCTGCGAGCAAAAATCAAGCACCCTGTCCATCACAGATTGATGAATACGAATTTTGATTCTTGTTTGCATGGGTTCCAAAACATCCTCAATGGCCAATATTGGTTTTTGGTAATCTCTTGGTGTAAAAGGCTCTTCTTGCATTTGCAGGTTTGCCATGCGGGATAGCCTGAATAAGCGGAAATCGTTTCTTTTATGGCAATACCCCTGTAAATACCAATAATTGCTTTTCAATACAAGCTGGTATGGCTCAACTGTTCGCATGGTTTTATTGCCGTGGTGGGCGATATATTCAAACGAAAGCAGCTTGCTTTGCTGTAAAGCTGCTTTGATTATTTCTAAATATGGCTGCACACTGCCGTTGCCTGCCCAGGGAGTTACATCTATACATATTTGATTTGCTTTTAATTCAATATCTTTCGCACTTTCGGCGGGGATGAAGCTTTTTACTTTTGAAAGGGCGTTTATCAGCTCCTCCCCCCGCATCATGCCCGAAAGGCTGGAAAGCCCCATTAAAAGAGCGGAAAGGTCGGCAGTCGAAAAAAACTTTTTATCAACCTTGTAATTCTGCATAATTTCAAAGCCGCCGCCCACCCCCGAGGTTGAGCGAACAGGAATACCCGCCATATTGATAGCATCTATGTCGCGGTAAATTGTGCGGGATGAAACCTCAAACATATCTGCCAGTTCCTGTGCGCCTATGCGTTTTTTATCAAGGAGTGTCATAATAATGCTAATAAGCCTGTCAACCTTCACTTGGCGGCCACCCTTCAAGCTTTCTTTTGCCATTATGAATTGTTGCCGTACTGTTGTCAACAATTGCAGGGTATACTGAAAACCAAACAAATCAATCCATCTGGCAGGGGGGAACACCATGCAGAAAAAAGCCTTGGTCGTAATAGATATTCAAAATGACATAACAAAGAATTACAAAGATGTTATTGGCAATATCAATGCCGCTATTGATTGGGCAACCGGAAACGATATTCACGTTGTTTATATAAGGCACGAAAATCTATCGGCCGGCACGAGAACTTTCAAGCCCAATACAACGGGGGCTGAATTGGCTTCAGACTTGAAAATAGCCGCAAAAAATGTTTTTACAAAATATA
>JBKEBR010000384.1:0-4949 GCA_047973285.1 Oscillospiraceae bacterium
AGGGAAACAAAATGGAGGGAGCGCGCCAAAAGACTTTGCAACCCTGCCTATGATAAACAAATACAATACCGCCACACTAAACGAGGCCGGCATAACGAATGATATCGAAGAAATTGCCGGGCGCACAAACGGTTCACTTCAAGGTCTGGAATTCAGGCTTAAAAGCATGGATTCGTTTTCTCGCAAGGTTTGGAGTGCTTCTCAAAAAGGAAATGCGGCAGAAGCAAAAACCCTTGCGGGAGTTCATGACCTTATAAGATACACAATAACCACAAACCCGAACCAATACGTGGATGATTATTCTGCTGCTATTGAACTTCTCAAGGATAAGGGGTATACTTTAGTTAGAGTGAAGAACTCTTGGGGGATTGAAAACACTTCTTATTGGGGCGTAAATACCATTTTGGAGGCCCCGAACCAACAGGCCTTTGAATTGCAATTCCATACACCCGAGAGTTTCAATCTCAAAAATGGCACGCTTCACACACTGTATGAAGAAGCGAGGCTGCTCTCCCCCGGCACAGCCCGATACCAAGAGATTAACGCGCAAATGATTGAACTCACAAAGCAATTGGAAGTACCCCTTGGAATAGAGGCGATAAAATGACTTTTGTAAAATTGCTCTCCCCCTCCAAATACAAAAACAAAGTTGCCGCCGCCTTCTCGACGGGGTTGCAATTGGTTCATGTCGGCGGGAAGTGGGAATACATCCGTCTCATTGATTACTTTTTCGATGAAGGCCCTTTTTTTGGTGAGTATGAAGAAATTTCAGAAAGTGAGGCCATTGCCATTGTTGGTAGAAAAAGCGTTGATGATTGCAAAAAACGCGCACAACGGGCAGGTTGATAAGGCCGGGAAACCATACATTACCCACCCTGAGTATGTAGCCTCTTTGGTTGAAACCCAAGAGGAAAAAGCCGCCGCTCTGCTTCACGATGTATTGGAAGATACGGCTGTAACGGTTCAAGAGCTGGCCTGCGCCGGTATTCCAAAGGTTGTTATTGGGGCTGTTTGCGCAATTTCAAAAGAACCAGGGGAATCTTACGGGGTATATCTTGCCAGGGTAAAAGCGAATCCAATTGCGCGTAAAGTAAAAATTGCCGATTTAAAGCACAATATGGATTTGTCGCGCCTGCCAAAAATAACTTCGGCAGATATCGCCCGCGAACGAAAATATACTCAAGCTTTGGCCTACCTGCAAAATTAAGCATCTTACGAAAATGTAAGGTGCTTTTTTACTGCAATAATTCAATAATCATAGCGTTTGCACTCAAGTGCAGGCGCTATTTTTATACCCAAAATTAGCCGTTGCACGCGGAGAGAAACAAGGTGCGCTGCAAAACCGGGACTGGCCGGATAAAAAGGACAGCAGCAGAAAGGAAGAAACATGTTGGAATTTTTGAAAACCATCCTTGGCGAAGCATATACCGAGGAAATCGACAAAAAGGTATCTGCCGAAATCGGCAAAGCTTTTGTGTTAAAGGCCGACTTTAACGAAGCCAAAAAGGGGCTTACCGAGCAGCTGGAAACGGCAAACAAGACCATCGAGGAAATGAAGGCCCTTGACCCCGACGCCCTGAAAAAGAGCGCCGAGGATTACAAGGCAAAATATGAGGGCGAGGTTGCCGCCCGCAAGAAGGACGACGAAGACCGGGCCTACAATGCTGTTATCGCCGCCAAGACTGCGAACGAAAAGTTTTCCAGCGAAGCCGCCAAAAAGGCCTTTATTTCCGACCTGCGGGAAAAAGGCTTGAAGGTGGATGGCGAAACCTTGCTCGGCTATGACGATTTTAAAAAGGCCTATGTTGAAGCCGACCCGAACGCTTTCGCGAGCGACAAAAAGCCGCCCGTATTCAGCCAGCCCGGCACCTCGGCCGCCGGTGCTGTAACCGATGAAAAAGCCTATATGGACAGCGTCTATAAAGGCAATCCCTTCTACAAATAAAAAAGGAGAATAAATTATGCCTGTAATGTATAACCAACAGCACGTTGATGAAAAGTATGTACCCATCCTGGAGCCGAATTTGTATTATGGCTCCGTTTTTGTGCCCAATGTAACTTGCACCGATAAATACCAGATTGGCCCCGCCGGCGGCATCTTTGTTCATAAGCTCAGCACCACCGCTGTGGAAGTAGGCACCCCTGGGCGCGACTTCACCGACGAAGAAACCAAAGACGCCCTCATCCCCATTTTGCTCAACAACAACTACCAGAAATCCAAAAAGATTTATGGTGTGCAGGCGGCAGCCGTTGGCATTGCCCTGGCAAACGAGAACATGTCGACTGCCATTCGTGAGGTTGACGAGGGCCGCCAGCTCTCCACCCTCGCCTGCCTCGTTAAAGAGGGCACCGCCTCCGCAAATACTGCCGTACTGACCGCCGCCGATGTTAAAAAGGACATCATCAAAACCCGGCAGGAGATTGTAACCGCAAAGGGCCGGGCGAACATCGTGCTTTGCTCCCCCTCGTTCTACAGTTTAATTTTGGAGGCTGCGGGCAAGGACTTCACTCCCTCCACCAATGACCGCATTGTCCAGAGCGGCAACGTAGGCGTATGGCTTGGCTTCACCTTCATTGAGTATGCCGGGGCCGCTGCCACCAACGGCAAGTATTACGACTACACCGGCACCCTGCAAACCGTGCCCTTTGCCAACCTGGACTATGTAATGTACTACCACGAAACCCTGTCCGTGGTGCCCAACTTCAACACCGCCCGCCTGCGCGACAGCGAGAACTTTGTCGGCAGCAAGGCCCAGGTGGAAGTAAACTGCGGCTACCGCGTAACCAACCCCGTGCTGGCCCGTGTGCGCAAAAACGCCGGCGCTTAATTCAGGAGGTAAAATATGTACCGCGCATTGAATTATTTTGTAGACCTGACCGACAAAGGGCGCCCGTATAGCGTGGGCGCCCCATACCCCGCCGAAGGCGCCCCGGAACCCTCCACCGAAAGGATTGCCTCCCTGCTTGGCTCCGATAACAAGCAGGGACACCCCCTTATTGAAGAGGTTGGCCCCGAAGCCGAAAAGAAAGCGGCAGAGGAGGCCCAAAGGGCCGAAAAAGAAGCGAAGGCAAAGGCTGTCGCCGAAAAGAAAGCGGCAGAGCCTAAAAGCGAATAGGAGTGAATTGGCGTGCCCACCTACAGCGATTACACCTTTTACCAAAGTATCGGCGGCAAATTGACGCAGGAGGAGTACAAGGCGTCTGTTTTTGATGCGAAATTCGAAATTGATTACCGCACTTTCAACCGGGCGCCAATCGCCCCTGCGGAAATGGCCGAAAAGCTCAAGGTGTGCGAATGCAAGCTGGTGGACGCCATGACGGCCTATAAAAAGACCTATGAACTGCTCCCTAATGGCATTGCCAGCATAAGCAATGACGGCTATACGGTGTCGGCGGGCTCTCGGGCCGATAGTGGAACAAGCACCGCCGGCGCCGAACAGGCCGAATATCAGAACATTTGCAGAAAATACCTTTGCTCCCCGGCAAACCTTATGTATGCGGGGGTGGATTGAGTGCTAGGGTTTGACAGCACCATTACCATAGTGAATTCCCTCTCCAACCCTGCAAGCGGCTTCAATGACTATTTTTTGACGGTTATAAGCAATGTGTCGTGGCATAGCCAGAATAAGGTAATTGCCGAGGGGCAGGGGCTTGCAAATGCCAAGATTTTCAAGGTTCGCATACCAAATTTTGCGGAATGCGAAAAAGAGTTTGTGCCGCCTGAAGCTTATACCAACCCAAGCACGCAATATACGTTGCGCCACGGGGATAAGGTTGTTCTTGGCCTACTCGCGGAGGGAATTAACACTCCTGAGGCTTGGGCCGGCCTCACCGCACAACGGGCAGAGGCCTTTACAATTATGGCCTACCATGACAACCGGAAGAACATTGGCCTACAGCACATCTTCACGGAGGGGAAATAATGGCAGAAAACAAAGATTTAATTATTTCTACTCCCCGGGGCGAGGTTTTCACCTATAAGACCAAATCCGGGCAGGTGAAGGCCCGTCTGGTTTGGGCCGAAAACTTCGGAACACAGCGCACCAACCAGTTTTCCACAGGGCAAAAACGCCTCGACCTTGAGGTTATGAAGCAGCTGGAGCCCTACATGCAACTGGACACCGGGGCAATGATTATGTCTATGCGCCTCGCGACCATTCCAGGCTCCGGCAATGTGCGTGTAAACGCCCCTTATTCCCGCAAGGTATTCTATTCAAACTCGGCTGTAGGCCGCATTACGGGGGCGCTCAGGGGGCCCTATTACTTTAACCGTATGAAGGCCGACAAACTAGCCTATTTGCGCCGCTTTGTGGGTGGCGTCATGGGGGTGAAATAGATGAGCCTATCTGAAAGTCTTCACAGCTATTTTAAAGCTTGTCCGCTCATTGACAGCGCCGGGCGGCTTAACTTCAACTACCTCGGAGCCAAAACAACGGAATACACCATTGAAGAAGTGCCCGAAACGCCCACAATCAAGCAGTATGTCAGCGGCTCATCTCTTCGGCAAAAAACCTTTTATTTTGGCAGCCGGGAATCCTACGGGGAAGACGCCCGTATTCAAATTGGGAAAAGCGGCTTCTATGAGCAGATGGCCGAATGGGTAGAAGAACAGAACCTCAAGAAAACTTTTCCCGATATGGCTGCAGGCAAACGGGCAATGAAACTTGAATGCCTGACCGATGGGTACCTGTTTGCAAGTGAAGCCGATACGGCCCGCTACCAAATTCAACTACGATTAACCTATTTTCAAA
Organism: Oscillospiraceae bacterium; assembly: GCA_047973285.1. Classification (GTDB taxonomy): domain Bacteria; phylum Bacillota; class Clostridia; order Oscillospirales; family Ruminococcaceae; genus JAAYCI01. The sequence continues at coordinate 4,752 of JBKEBR010000384.1, forward strand.
AAGGAGAAAGAACATGAAATTATCTGAACTCATGACAGGGGTTACCCCCAACCCGGCATTCGAAGGTATTACGACTGCCGATGATTATGTTCTTGCTGTAGATTTCAGCGGCGCCGCAACCGGCCCTGCTGATTTTATTGTCGCGCAGGAGGGCATTACCGAACATTCGGGGGCCCTTTCGCCCAAGACCCAAGACAG
>JBKEBR010000385.1:0-8611 GCA_047973285.1 Oscillospiraceae bacterium
GAGGCAACCTCCCGTGCAAAACCCATTTCGTGGGTAACAATTACCATGGTCATTCCCGCATTGGCCACCTCACGAATTAAATCCAGCACGTCGCCCACCATTTCGGGGTCCAGGGCGCTGGTGGGCTCGTCAAACAGCAATATGTCCGGTTCCATGCAAAGGGTGCGCGCAATGGCAACCCGCTGCTGCTGCCCGCCCGAAAGCTGCCGGGGCTTTGCGTTGATGTATTGCTCCATGCCAACCTTTTCCAAAAAACCAATGGCGGTTTTGCGCGCTTCATCCTTGCTTTTTTTGCCCACCTGCTGCTGGCCCACCATGCAGTTGCCCAGCACCGACATGTTGGCAAACAGGTTAAACTGCTGAAACACCATGCCAACCTTTTTGCGGTATTGGGGAATGTTGCAGTGCGGGGCCAAAACGTTTTCGCCCCGGTACAGTATTTCACCCCCGGTGGGCCATTCCAGCAAATTGATACAGCGCAAAAGGGTAGATTTGCCCGAACCGCTGGAACCAATAATACTTACAACCTCGCCGCCCTGCACGGCAAGATCGATGCCCTTTAAAATATGGTTGCTGCCAAAGCTTTTTTGCAAATTACGAGTTTCAAGAACAGGCTGCATACAAGGCACTCCTATCTGCCGTACAGGCTATTTTTTCTTATTCAACAAATGCGGGGTGGTGGAAGAGGCAATTAAGGTGAAATTTTGGGGCCCGTCCATTTTGCTTTCCAAAAAGCGAAGAAGCCGCGAGGAAACAAAGGTGAGAATAAGGTAAATTACGGCGGCAATTACATACGGCTCAAAGGGGCGGTAAAAAATGGCCCGCACATCGTTTGCGGCGTAGAACAGCTCGTACACCATAATAATGCTCAGCACCGAAGAGTCTTTCAGGTTTACAATAAACTCGTTGCCGGTGGCGGGCAAAATATTGCGTATGGTTTGCGGCAGCACCACATTCACCATAATTTGCCAGTGGGTCATGCCAATGGCCTTGCCGGCTTCGGTTTGGCCCTTGTCTACAGACTGAATGCCCCCGCGCACAATTTCGGCCATATAGGCGCCGGTGTTCAGCACAATTACCAGCATGGCGGCGGGCAGCGAGTTAAACTGAAAGCCCGTAAGCTGCGGAATGCCGTAAAACAGCAGCATGGCCTGTACCATCATAGGGGTGCCGCGGAACACCTCTATGTATACCGCCAGCAGGGCGTTTACCACCCGCAGCACAACAAGGCGAAGGGTAAGGCCGGTTTCGCCGCCGCGCCGCAGCGGCAGGGTGCGCACAACGCCCACCACAAGCCCTATTAAAAAGCCGAAAAAAGTGCCCACCACCGCAAGCAAAACGGTGGTGCCGGTGCCCTTTAAAAACTGGGCCCAGTAAATTTGCAGCAAATATACAATCCATTCAAAAAACGTACGTTCCATGGTGATGCTCAAACCCCCTTACAAACATTGGGTGGTGCTTAAACTGTGGTGGTAAAATTCCGTTCCCTATTGTAACACAAAAGCCGGAGAAATATATAGGGGGTACCCACACATTTTTCCGGCTTTTGCATGTTGCCTTTATAGCTGCGTGTTAGGCGCTGGGCTGGTTGGCCAAAGCGTCAATCATCAGCTGCTCGCGGGTTTCCTGGCTGATGGTGGCAAGGGCGGCGTTAATGGCATCTTTAAGCTCTGTTTCATTTTTGCGCAGGGCAATGGCAACCGAAACATCGTTTCCGTCGTAATCAAAGCCGCTGCCCGCTGCAAATTCCACAAAGGTAATTTGCGGGTTGGTGGCCGCGGCCGATTTGGCCCCCGGCCGCTCGGAAACATAACCGTCAATCATGCCGGAGGCCAGCGCGGCAAGCATGGTGGGGAAGTCTTCCATGGCCTGCTGCTTTTGTACGCCGGGTATTTGGTCGATAACGTCATAGTGCAGCGTGCCAAGCTGGCCGGTAATTTTTGCGCCCTCAAAATCGGCAAGGCTGGTGGCGTTTGCATACGGGCCGTTGGCGCTTACCACAATTACAAGGTCAGAGGTATAGTAGTTGTCGGTAAAGTCCAGCGTCTCGCGGCGCTCGGCGGTGTTGGTCATACCGGCAATTACCGCGTCAATTTTGCCAGAGGTAAGGCTGGGGGGCAGGCTGTCCCAGTCGGTTTTTACAATTACCAGCTTTTTGCCAAGGCTTTCGGCAACCAGCTTTGCAATTTCCACGTCGTACCCACCCGCATAGGTGCCGTTGCCAAGGTCTACGCCGCCGTTGGAATCGTCCAGCTGTGTCCAGTTAAAGGGCGGGTAGGCGCATTCCATGCCAACGCGGAACTCCCCGGCGGCATCTGCCGAAGCGCTGCCGCTTGCGGCGGCCGGTGCAGAAGAAGAAACGCTTTGCCCGCAGGCGGCAAAGGCCATAAGGCAGGCGGTAAACAGGGCAAGCAAGCCCATTTTTTTGTGCAAAAATTTCATAACAACCCCTCCAAAGTGTTGCAGCAAATGATACTGTACATAATTGCCATACAATTATAACACATATAATAGTACAAAAAAGCTTTCAATTCAACTGAAAAAAGGCCATTTCACCCAATAAACGGCAAAAAAACGGATATGAGGGTGGTGAAAGCCTGTTTTTATACAATTTAACCATAAAGGCAAACAGAAAAAGAAAAGCAGAAACCCGGCCCCAAAAGCCGCTACCACAGGCTTTAAAGCTTATTTGCAGGCCTTTCAGTACAGAAGAAAAATAAAGAAACAAAAAAAGAACCCTCCGGCCAAAGCCGAAGGGTTCCAATATAAGCTTGCTTATACCTTAAACAGCGCGGGTTACTTTGCCCGAACGCAAACAACGGGTGCAGGCGTGGATGTATTGGGACGAACCAGCTACAACCGCTTTCACACGTTTTACATTGGGTTTCCACGTACGGTTGGACCGACGGTGGGAATGCGAAACCTGAATGCCAAAGGTAACGCCTTTACCACAAATACTGCATTTTGCCATCTCTGCACCTCCTCTGTATCTGCCAATATACCAAGTCGCTTTAGTAGTTTACCAAATTGGCCGTTAAAATGCAAGCATTTTCTTTACAAAGGTTGTTTTGTCTTCGGCTTTTTTGCCGGGCCGCGGTTTGGGGCGGCGTTTTTGCCCGCAAAGCTATTTATGGCAGGTTTTTCAGGTAAGCGGCAGCGGGGTGCCGGGGCGGCTTGCTTGCGCCGCCCCGTAAAAAGAAGTATAATAAACTGCATATATTTATGCTATGCGCTTTTTGTAGCAGCGCTGCACGGCCACTCGAAAGGAGCGGTATTTTGCAAAATATTCTTGGGGGCCAGGGCTTAAGCATTTTGGCGCGCTTGCTGGCTTTTTTTACCGCCATTCCCTTCCACGAGGCGGCCCATGGCTTTATATCCGAAAAACTTGGCGACCCCACTGCCCGCAACCTGGGGCGCATTACCCTGAACCCCATTAAGCATGTAGACCCATGGGGCCTTGTTGCCATGCTTACCATTGGCATTGGCTGGGCAAAGCCGGTGCCGGTAAACCCGGCCTATTACAAAAAACCCAAGGTGGGCATGGCGGTTACGGCGGCGGCGGGGCCGTTGTCTAACCTTTTGCTTGCCTATGTTAACACGGTACTTTTCAAAGTGGGCAGTTATGTTTTTTATGGAATATACGGCGGCGCCTTCCCCGCGGCGGTTGTGGTTGTGCTCACCATTTTGCAGTACCTTGCCTATATCAACATCAGCCTTGCCATTTTCAACCTGCTTCCGGTTCCCCCCTTCGACGGCAGCCGTATTTTCGCGTTGTTTTTGCCCCAAAAGGCGTATTTTTCCATTCAAAAATACGAGCGATACATGATGTTTATTCTTATTGCCGTAATGTTTGTATTGCCCTATGCGCTCAACATCAACCCCATAGGCTGGCTGCTAGGCACGGTAAATACCGCTGTGCAGGCCGCTTTCAACTGGGCCACCGGCTATATAGACCTTATTGCAGGCCTTATTTTGCTGTAAAACTTGCCGCACGTCAAAAAAGGAAGGAGGCGGGCATTTGGAAAAAGCCATCCAGTTTCATTTGGAAGATTTCAACGGCCCGCTGGACCTTTTGCTGGCCCTTATCTCCAAAAACAAAATGAGCATCTATGACATAGAAATTCTTACCATTATAGACCAGTATCTTGCCATAGTAGACCACCTTGGGCCCAACGCTATGGAAAGCGCCAGTGAATTTATTGGCATGGCGGCCCACCTGGTGCAAATGAAAAGCTTTTTGCTGCTGCCCAAAAGCGAAGAGGCTGAGCGCCTGCGCGAAGAGCTTACCGGCCTTTTGGTGGAATACAGCGCCTGCAAGCAGGTGGCGGGGCAGCTTGGCGAAATGGCCAAGGGCGTGTACATTGCGGTGCGCAGGCCTGCGGAAATAGAACTGGACACTGTGTACACCGGCCGCCACCAGGTACAGGAGCTTGCGGCCGCCTACAGCATTATGATGGGCCGCTCCACCGCCCGCCGCTTGCCGCGGCAGGAGCAGTTCGACGAAATTGTGGCGGCCCCCTTTGTTTCGGTTTCCTCCCGGGTTATCCATGTGCTGCGCGGCCTTAAAACGGGGGCGCTTTGCCGCTTGCAGCAGTTGTTTGTTCGCTGTACCTCCCGCAGTGAAACGGTTGCCACCTTTTTGGCGCTGTTAGAGCTTATTCGCGGCGGGCGGGTGCGCATAGACGAACAGGAGCAGCTGCAACTGCAAAAAAATAGGGCCCAGCGCCTGCCCAGCCCACAGGAAGAGGGAAGTACATGGAGTTAAAGAAACTGAAAGCCGCGCTGGAAGCCGTGCTGTTTTCTTATGCCGAGCCCATTACCACGGCAAAGCTGGCCGAGGCTTTGGGGGCAGAGCCCCCGCTTGTGGAAAAGCTGTTGCATTCCCTGCGGGAAGAGCTGGAAAGCGAGGAGCGCGGCATACAGCTTTTGCAGCTGGAGGGCGCATGGCAGCTTGCCAGCAAATCGCAGTATGGCGAGGAGATTAAGACGGCGCTCGACAACCGCCGAAACACCCCGCTTACCCCCGCGGCGCTGGAGGTGCTGGCCATTATTGCCTACAACCAGCCGGTGTCCCGCTCTTTTATTGAGCAGGTGCGCGGGGTAGATTCTTCCTCCACCGTGGCAAACCTTGTGCAAAAAGGGCTGATTGCCGAAGCGGGCCGGTTGGATTTGCCCGGCCGCCCCATTGCCTTTCACACCACCGATGTATTTTTGAGAAGCTTTGGCATTTCCTCCCTTAACGAATTGCCGCCCCTGCACAGCGAAGAAGCCCCCGAGGATGAAACCGGCCTGTACGCCCGGCCGGAGGGGGATTTCCCCTTTGAGGACATTCAGGAGGAGGAAATGACCCGCGCGGTTCGGGGCGGGGCGTATATAGAAACCGAAGGCGGCAGCGCCGCCTTAATGGGCGAAGAAGAGTAAACCGCAGCTTTGCATGGTGCGGCAAGGAGGGCAACCGGGTGGTGGGCAGCATTCTTTTGTACATATTGTACACCCTGTTGGCGCTTTTGGTGCTGGCGCTGGTTTTGCCTGCCGTGCTGTATGTGGCCTACGAGAATGGTGAATTTTCACTGAAGGTGCGGGTTTTGTTTGTCAAGCTTACGGTTTTCCCGCCAAAGCCCGCCAAAAAAGAAAAAAAGCCCAAAAAGGAAAAGCCAAAAAAGCAAAACGCCCCGGAAGAGGGCAGGCAGCCCGAAAAAAAGAAAAAGAAACGCAGTATAGAAAGCTGGATCCGCCTTATCAAGCGCATTGCTTCGGCGGCCACACGGGGCCTTTCCTTTTTGCTGCGGAATATTTATATAAGGGACATCAGCCTTGTGCTGCCGGTATACGCCGCCGATGCTGCCGACACCGCCTTAAACGTAGGCAAAATACAAATGCTGGTGGGCACCACACGGGCGGTGCTGCAAAACCTGCTGCACACCCATTACAGGCGGCTGGTAATTATGGCAGATTATACCGGCCAGCTGCAGCAGGCTGTAAGTTTTTCTTGTAAAATTCTGGTTTCCCCGGTTATAATAGTAGCAATGGCAATTGTGGCGTTAAAACGGTTTTTATTGTATGGCCGCCGCAGGCGGCGCAAGGCCGCCAGAAAAAAAGCGCCCCCCACGGGTTTGCCTGTGGCCGCACAGCCGCCAGGGCAACCGCCTTTATAAATTCAAAACCGGCAGCCGCCGTGTTAAAAGGAGCAGTGCAAAATGGCAAACGGAGAGCACCCCATTAACGGGCTTATGAATGTAACACTGGAAAAAATACGCCAAATGGTCGATTCCAACACCATCATCGGCAACCCCATTGTAACCGCAGACGGCACAACAATTCTGCCGGTAAGCCGGGTCAGCTTCGGCTTTGCCTCCGGCGGGTCAGACTTTGTGTCCAGCAAAGCGCCGAAAGATTTGTTCGGCGGTGGTTCCAGCGCGGGGGTTTCCATTACCCCCATTGCCTTTTTGGTGCTGAAGGACGGCAATGTGCGTTTGTTGCAGCTGGCCGAAAAATCTGGCGGCACGCTGGACAGGGCCCTTAACATGATGCCTGAGGTGCTGGATAAGGTTTCCAGCCTTATTGGCAAAGACAAAACAAAGGGCAAGGCGCAGGCAGCGGCCGAACCCGAGCAGAACCAGCCGGAAGAGCCGGAAGAACCCCTGCTGTAAAAACAAAACGATGCCGAAAAAATCAATTGCATACGGCGCGCCGTATGCAATTTTGCATGTGCAAGCCCTCTTTTTAAGTGGGCTTGCAGCAGAGAGGAAGAACGCTTGAAAGAAGAACGCATTCAAAAAATTATGGCCGACGCGGGCCTTTGCAGCCGCCGGGCGGCCGAAACCCTTATTGCGGCGGGCAAGGTTAAGGTAAACGGGCACCCCGTAAAGCTGGGCGATAAAATGAACCCCGGCAAAGATTTGCTCACGGTTAACGGCGAGCGGGTGGTGCTGCCCAAAAAGCGGGAATTTATTTACCTTATGCTGTACAAGCCGCGGGGCTACGTTACCACCGCCAAGGACGAAATGGGCCGCAAAACGGTAATGGAGCTGCTGAGCGGTATAGAAGAGCGGGTGTACCCGGTTGGCCGGCTTGACAAAGACAGTGAAGGCCTGCTTTTCTTTACCAACGACGGCGATTTTGCCAACAGCATTACCCACCCAAGCCACGGTATTTCCAAGTTATACCGCGTAACGGTGCGCCCGCATGCAACCGAAGAGCAAATTGCCACTCTTGCAAGCGGCGTGGTGCTGGACGACGGCAGCAAAACCCAGCCTGCCAGTGTGCGGGTGGTGGCCGATGAGGAAAGCCGTACGGTGATGGAAATTGCCATACGCGAGGGCAAAAACCGCCAGATACGCCGCATGTGCGAGGCGGTTGGCCTGGAGGTAAGCCGCCTGAAGCGTAGCGCCGTAGGGGCAATAAAGCTTGGCATGCTGCAGCCCGGGCATTACCGCACCCTTACCTTACAGGAGGTAACCGCCCTGAAGGCGGCTGCCAGCAAGGCGGCGCGAAACGCCCCCCGCAAAGATTGAGCCCTTTTTAAAAATTGTAAGGCAGGAGAGAACGCATATGCTGGCAATGCGCCCCATTGATGAGCCCGATGTAATTGATTTGCTGAACAACGGCCGTTTTGAAGGGGAGGTAGAGGGGTACATTATGATGGATGGCCCCACCTACCTTGGGCACGCCCTGTTTACCGTAAAAGACGGCGTTACCACCGTGCTGGACAGCGGGGTAGAGGTGCAGCAACAGCTGGACGGTATTGTGCGGGCCTGCATTGCCGCGGGCGACAACCGGGGCGCCAAAAGCTTTTGGGTAAACCAAAACCACCCGCCTTTGGCCAAGTGGTGGCAGGTATTTTGCGGGGAATATACAGGGCCCGCCCCGGTAGACCATATTTTTACTTTTTGTTAAAATAAAAACCTGCTGCCCGCGGGCAGCAGGCGGCATTGGGCAAGCGGCTTTGGTTGTTTGCCTTTTTATTTTATATAGTATACAAATGAAGCCCCGCCTTATTTAAGGCGGGGCTGTCCCAGCGGGCCCATTTTTTTACGGCTGCTTTATAAACAGCAAAATGGCTTCTTTTAAAAATTCGGCCCCGCCGGGCACAATGTTTTCATAATAAGCGCGAAAGCGCGGGTCGGCCACATACATTTCAGCCAGCCCGGCGTGTATTTCGGGGCTGTAGCTGCCCATGGTCTAGCCCAGCCACTGCTTGTGCAGGGCGGCGGCCTGCTGCCCCAGGGGGCCCGCCGGGTCTTTGCTTTCGGCGGCAAGGCGCAGGGTTTGGTTCAGTGTTTCGCCAAGGGCGGTAAAACTTTTGTAGTCCTCTTCACTCATTTTCATTATTCTGCTGTTGCTGGCGTCGGCGCTTTCATCTCCGTATTTTTCACGCACCTCGGCGCCATAGTTTCTTTCGATTGCATCAACCAGGTTCTGTTTAAAGCCTTCAAATTTCTCGGCAGCGGTCATAACACGGTCTCCTTCCATTGTTTGAATGGTCTTTTGGGCGGTGGCAATCAGCGCATTCAGCCGGTCCCTTTTTTCGCTTAGCAATTCTATATGCCGGTGCAGGGCCTGCATTGCGTCAAAGCCGGGGGTGTCCAGCAGGCTTCGAATTTCTTCCAGC
>JBKEBR010000386.1:0-16603 GCA_047973285.1 Oscillospiraceae bacterium
TCAAATTCCGCCACCTTGCTGCCGCCGCTGGAAACCCATTCGCTGACAACCGCCTCGTTTACATATTCTTTTTCGTTGCCTGCAAAATTGGGCACCGAAAGGGGAATAAACTTTGTTTCCATACTACATGGACTCCTTCCGCAAATAGCCTTGGCAAAACCGGATGCGCCGGCAAAAGGGGGTGCGGCCTCAGCGCCGCCTAGCCCGCCCCAAAAACGCCGGGAATACCTCTATTATAGTATAAATGGCACAGCACGCAAGTGCCGGCAGCAGCGCAAAGGCGAGAAGGCCCCGCAGGCCGGGTAAAAAATACCGCCAAACCGAAACCGCAGGGTTTAAAACCACCCCGTCCAGCTGCATGGTCATTCCGCTTTGGTTGCCGGGGTCGACGCGCAGGGCGGCAACCCGCCCCGGGGGCAGAACAAACTCATAGCTGCCGTTGCCTAGCAGGCGGCCAAACACCCGCTGCCCCGCCGAAAAGGCGGCCTCCCCCGGCCGCATATAATACAGGGCCACCTCGCCCGGGGGGGATGGAAAGCGGCACTGCAACACCACCCGGCGCAGCGGGGTATTCAGCTGCGTAAAAATAATTTGGGGGTCTTCGCCGGTGGAAAGGTAAAGCCCACCCGAAAGAGGCGGCAGGCTTTCCAGCCCCTCTATTGCGGCCGTGCCCACGGCCAGCTGCACTTCGGCGGAATAAGCCTTGTCGTAGCCAAGGCAAAACAGCTGCCACAAAAGCCAGGCGGCCAAAAAAACAGCGTAGCAAAGCAGCAGCACGGCCTTTGGCCGGGCAAACAATTGTTTTATTCTGGTTTTCCACACCGCCATGGTTTCTCCCCTTTCCGGCGCGCATTGGTGTTTGGGTTTGGCGCCGGGCTACTGCACCGCCGCCACCGGCTGCAGCGTTACGCCGGTTTGCGTTTGCTGCACGCTGTACAGCACAAGCTGCCCGGTTTGCCGGTGCTGTACAAGGCCGTCGGCAAACAAAAAGCTATACTGCTGGGTAAAGCTGTCTCCGGCAGAATCCACCAGCACATAATCGCAGCCCTTTTCCAGCAGATAGCTGGCCCAAGCCTGCGGCGGGTACAGGGTAATCACCGTATTGCCGCCGGCATCGGTGTCTTTGGAGAAAAACTGCCCGGTTTCCGGGTCGGTGCCGCCGCCAAAGCTATAGTCCAGCTGGTAGGGCAAAAATTGGTAGCAGTACATAAACCAGCGCAGGCCGTCGTCGTCGGTGCTGACAATAAAGGTTTTGGAGGACAAGGGCAGGTTTTGGGTAACCTGCTCTACCTGGCGGGCAAAGTCTCGCCGGGCATTGAACTCCTCGGTGTGAAAGCCCACCACCGAGTAGCTGGCCGGGAACACCTGCACATACCGCAGGCACAGCGCCGCGCACAGCAGCAGCACCGCCGCCTTGCCCTCTACCACAAAGCGGCTGCTGCGCGCCGCCGAGGCCAGAAAAATAACCGAGGTAACAAAGCAGGCAAGGTAATACGGGTAAACATACCTTTCGTAGCTGGCAAACACCTGGTCGGCCCGGAAGATATAAATATAGTACATGGCCAAAAACAGGTAGTAGGCAAGAAAGCCCAGCTGGGAAAAAATGCCGAACACAATGCTGCTGCGCCGAAGGGCGGCATCGGTGGTGATAAGCGCCGCCAAAGCCAGCAGCACTAGGCAGAGGGCCATAACCACAAAGCCGCTGCCAAGCAGGGTGAGGCGCAGAAAGAAAAACATGTGCGGCATGCCTGGCGCCTCAGCCGTGCCCTGCATTACCTGCAAAAAAAGGTCGCTTTTTTCAGCGGCGAAAAACTGCCCGAAAAACTGAAGGGGCATTTGCAGCATGCTTACGTTGTTGGCCCCGCCAAGGTTGGTGCGGTTAACCCCAAGGGCGGCGCTTACATACACCGACCAGCCAAGGAAGCCCGCCATGGCCGAGCCCGCCGTGGCCAAAAGCCCCCGCAGGGCATAGCCAAGGCGCTTTAAGCGGCTGGTTTTTTCGCTGAATTTGGCAAACAGCCGGTCGGCAAAAATAAGGGCCGCCACCACAAGGGCAAGGGCAATGCCCACCATATCTCGCGAGAGGGCCAGCACCGGCAGCACAAGGCAAACCGGCAGCAGCACCTTTGCGCCCTTTTTGCCGCCGCCGTAGTAGCAGGCCAGCGCCCCCGCGAACAGCATGGCCATGGGAATGTCTCCCATGCTGTCTAAATACACATTGCTAAGCCTTTGCGGCTCGCTGTAATGGGCGAACATAAAGGGGGTAAGCAGGCCGATAAGGGCCACCGGAACGGCAAGGTTCCACTGCTTTTTTTCGAAGGGCAGCAGCAGCGCCGCCACCACGGCAAACAGCAAAATATCGTAGGCGGCATAGGTTTGCCACTCGGAAAAGCCGCTGCCCCAAAACTGCATAAAATAGGCAAAGCACATAAGGGCCGGGGGCTGGGTGGCGGGCCAGGGCCAGCCCACGGGGGCGGTGGTATACAGCTCGTTATACAATTTCAGCAGCTTGGTGGAGGTGCCCCAGGTGCTGAACTCGTCCCAGGAGAGGAACATGGGCTGGCGCACCCAGAATAAAACAATGATAAAAAGCCCGAGGGCGGCAAACAGCCAGAAGCCAAGCCCGAGGGAGGGCAGCGGCTTTTTTTTGAGGGCAAAGGCGAACACAAGGTACAGCAGCAGGCCCAGCGCAAGCAAATGGTACAGCCAGCCCGCCAGAGACAGCAGGCCAAAGCAGGCAAAGGCGATAAAGAAAAGGGTGGTGGCGCAAACCGCCGCCAGCGGCGCCGCCGCAGAGGGAAGCCCCCGCGAGGCCATAAACACCGCCACCACCAGCAGGGCGAAAAAGGTGAGGAGAATACCCGCCGTCATACCGTTTCCCCCTTTGTTTTTTTGCCCCGCAAGGCCCCAAGGCCCTGCCGCAAAATGCTAAGCAGGCAGGCCGCCAGGGCGGGCAGCACGGCAAACGCCAGCCATTCAGAGGAGGAGAACAGGAAAAAAGCGTAAAAGGGCCGTGGCTGGTTGATGACAATTTGCCCCACACTCATTACATTGTACGGAACGGTGGTGAGGTCCAGCCGAAGGGTTTGCCCGCCAAAGGCAGGCAGCCAAAATTCGGCCCCCTGCCCCTTTGCCTGGGCATACACCGCCCGGCGAATGGAATGCTGCTGGCCGGGCTGGGCATAAAAGGCCGTTTGCATGCGGGGCTCTAAGGAATACTGCACCTCAATATACACCGTATCTACCTTTTGCTGCGGGTTGTTCAGCCACAGCTGCGGGTCGGCCCCGGTGGAAACCAGCTTGCCGTTTTGCAGCACCAAATCGTTTTGCAGGGTAAAATCTGCCAGGGTAAGCTGGGCGGTTGCAAAGGTGCCGTTGGCGTACAAAAGGCGGTTTTGCACAAACCCCGCCAAATGCACCGCCAGCAGCGCCAGCAGCGCCGTACCGTAGCAAAGGCCGAAAAGCCAGGCCACCGGGTGTTTTCGAAGAAGTTTCATAGGCGGTTCTCCCTAAAAAAGTCAGGCGTTGGTTGGCAGTGTTACAGGGGCATACAGCCCGCCCGAAAGGCGGTAAAGGGCAGGCCCCTGCCGGGCTGCCGCAAGGCCATCGGCAAACAGCGGCGCAAAGGCCGCCGCAAAGGCATCGTCCATCTCCTGTATAAAAACAGCGGTACAGCCGGTGGTGGAAAGGTAGGCTTGCAATTTTTCCAAGGTTACGCCATCGTTTTGCACCTGCAGCGGCGCGCCGCCGGTGATGCTGTAGTCCAGCACATGGGCGGGCAGCAGGGTGTAGTGGTACTGGAACCAGCCAAGGCCGGTGCCGCTTTGGCTTACATAAAACACCCGCTCGCCGGGCTGCAGCGCGGCAGACACCGCCGCCGAAAGCTGCCGCTGGCTTTGCTGGCTTGCCAGCTGGGCGGGGGAATAGCTGAACACCGCAAGCCCGGCGGGCACCCAGGCGGCAAACAGCAGCGCCACACCGCAGGCAAGCGCCGTAAGCGCCAGCCTGGCCCCCCCGCCGGCCTGGCGGCGCGCGGCCACCCAAAGGGAAAGCAGCAGCACCGCAAACACGGCGCAGCCCAGCAGCACGGCGTTTTTATACAGGCCATACTGCCGCAGCCCCCCGGCGGGGTTTGGGTACAGCACCCCATAACAAAGCAGCAGCAAAAGCTGGTACAGGCCAAAGCCGCCGCAAAGCAAAAGGCCGGTTTTTACAGGCGAGATACCGTTTGCCGGGCTTTTGCCCCGCTGCAAGGCGGCCAGCATTAAAAAAAACACCCCCAGCAAAAACCACCCGGCATAGTAGGGCGCCACGTAGCGCTCGTAGTCGAACATGCCCTCGGCCGCGGATTGCTTGAAAACAAAGGCGTAGGAGGCCAACAGCATAAACTGGTACCCCGCAAAGCCCCCGGCCAGCAGGGCGCCCGCCAGCAGAATGCGCCGCCGCTGCCGCCTGTTTTGATGCAGGGCGCAGGCCGCGGCGAAAATAAACAGAATAATCAGGCAGGTAACCACCCCCGCCCCCGCCATGGAGACCCGGGTGGTAAAAAACGCCTCTTTAAAGTTTTGCAGCACCAGGGTGAATTTTTCGGTGCGGGCGGCCCCCGCAAACAACTGCCCCACCGTTTGCAGCATGGCGGAAAGCGGCCCGGTGCCGGTGGCGGCCCCGCCCGTAACGGCATTGCCCGCACTGGCGCCGCCGGTGTGCAGCCCCCAAACCAAATAGCCCAGCAGCACCGCCGCAAAAAAAGCGAAAAAGGCCCATACCTTGCGCAAGGCGCACCGGCAGGCCGCCCGGGCAAACACGGCGGTATCCACCGCAAAAACCCCCGCCGCCACTAAGGCCAGGGGTAACAAATTGCTTTTGGTTAGCGTAAATACCGCCAGCGGCAGCAGCACCGGCCACAGCCGCGCAAAGCCGCGCCGCCGCCCGCCAAAATACACTGCCAGCACCCCGCCAAACCAAACCCCGGCGGCTACATCCGCATAGGCGGTCATATAGGCGTGGTTTAAATATACAATTCGGAAAAACACTGTAAAAAAATACGGGACGGCGACAAACAAAATGCCTGCCGGTACCGCCGCCCGCCACCGGCTGAAGGAAAGGGGGCTGAGCAGGGCCGAAAAAGCCGCCAGCATAAACAGGTTGTAGGCCCAATACACCTTCCATTCGGCAAAGCCAGCGCCAAAAAACTGCGCAAAATACGAGAGCATGGGCAAGGCGGGGCTTTGGGTAAAGGGCCAGAACCACCCGGCGGGCGCCGTGGCGTAAGACTGGTGGTAGGCCGTAAGCATTTTGGCGGCCACGCCCCAGGTGCTGAACTCGTCCCACTCGCTGAACAGCGGCTGGCGCACCGAAAAATACACAAGAAACAGCAGCGCCCCCACAAAAAACAGGGCAAACCCCGGCACCGCAAAGGGCCGCAGCACCCGCAGGCCGCCGCGCCGCCAAAGGGCAAGGGCACACAGCGCAAAGCAGGCGGCGTAAAACAGCCACGCGGCAGGCTGCAAAAGCCCCGCCACCCCGGCCAGCGTAAAGTACAAAACCGTGGCTGAAACGGCAAGAACCGGGGTAAGCGCCGCTTTTACCCGGCCAAAGGCCGAAAAGGCCACGCACAGGCAAAGCAGCGCCGCCAGCGCGGCCAAACCACCAGGCATATCCTTTTCCCCCTTTGCCGTACGCGGGGCAGGTAATATCCCCGGCGTATTATTTTAAAATGATATTGCAAAAAGTAATTTTACTTTTGCCGCGCGGCAGAAGCCACCGCCCGCCGCCACAGCGCCGCCCCTTGCAGGCACAGCGCGGCGGCAAAGCCCGGCAACAGCAGCAGCAGGAACAGCGGCTGTGCCCCGGGGACAAAATAAGAGAGGACGGGGCGGACTTCCCCCAGCACTATGCTTTCCACCTGCCACACCACACCGCCCGTGGTATCGGTATCGAGCCGCAGGGAGTACAGCTTTTTGCCGCCCAAATCGAAATACCAGCCGCCATCGGCGGTTTGCCGCGCCCAAAGCTTTTGGCCCTCGCTGAACGGCTGGCCGGGCGCAGTGGTATAATACAGCACCATTTCGCCGCCCGGGTGGTTGGGGGTTGCCCTGAACACAAACCGCCCGGCATAAAAGCCCTCGGCCCGGGTATAAATAAGCGCGGGGTCGCCGTCGGTGGAAACAAAGCGCTGGTTTGCGCCCTCATCCTCCAGCTGTAAAATGCTTTTCTGTTCAAAATCTTGCAGGAAAAGCTGCCGCCGGGCCAGCTGCCCGCCGTTTACCAGCACCGCATTGAGCACAAGGCCGTACAGGCAAATGCAAAGGTACAGCAGGGCACCCGCAAGGTAACACAGCAGGGCCACCGCCGCGCCGCCGCGTTTTATGGAAAGCTTTTGGGGTTGCTTTTTCATGCCGCGCCCCCCCCTGCCCGAACAAAGCGGGTTTCGGCGCCCTGCCGGTTTATTGCGTAGTAGCGCCACCCGCCGGAATAGCCGCCATCCTCGCCCCAGCCCGCAAGGCCATCGCTGAACAGGTAGCCGAAGGTTTGCACAATGTAGCCATCGGTTACATCCAGCAGCAGGTGGGTGCAGCCCTTGCTTTCAAGGTAGGCCAGCAGCTCTTCGGGGGTGCATTCCACCCAAAAGCGGTAGGCGGGGCTTTGGTTGCCCGGCTCTACCAGTGAACTGGCGGTTTGCCCGCCCGGGTTTGCCCTGCCCCCGTACATGGGCAGCAGGGTTTGGGGCATTTCGTAGCTGAACATATAAAAGCGGCCCGCATCGTCGCCCTGGCTGATGATGTACACCACGTCCTGCGGCTGCATGCCCTGCTGCCGGGCCGTGGCAAGCACCGCCTGTACATCCCGCCGCTGGGCATACAGCGAGGGGCTTTGCCCCATGAAGTTTGAGCTCCAGTTGCCCCGCAGGGCCACCGCCGCAAGCAGCGCCAGGCACAGCAAAACCGAAAGGCCCTGTGCCGCCACTGCCCGCCATTGGCCCGCCAAAGCCCACCGCCCTTGCCTTGCCGCAGGGGCCGCCGCCTGCCCGGCGGGCGCTGCCGCCGGAAGGGCCGCCCCGGCCAGCAGCACCATAGAGGCCATTAGCCAGGCAAACCAGAAGGGAAACAAATAGCGCCCGTAGGCGGTAAGCACCACGCCCTCAATTTCTTGAAACACAAAGGCGTAGGTGATGGTGATAAACAGCCAGTAGGCCGCAAAGCCCGCCCCCGAGGCCAGGGCAAACACCGCCACCGGGCGCCGGCGGCCCGCCGGCGACAGCAGCCAGGCGCACAGCAAAATGCCCGCGATAAGCACCAGCAGCCGCGCCCCCGTGCCCAGCAGCCACACCCGCCCGTTGAGGCCCCATTCGGGGTGGGTGCCCAAAAAGGCCGCCGCCATTTTGGCGAAGCGGTCGTCGAACACCTCGTTTGGCTGAATGCGCAAAAAGGCAAGAACGCCCTTGACGAGCATTTCCAGCTGGCCCATTGTTTCGCCGCCGCTGCCCACATTGCCGCGGTCTACCTTGAGCGCCCGGCCAAGGTAAACCGCCCAGCCGCCGTAGGCCGCCGCAACGCAGGCCAGCGAAAGCCCCGCCGATGCAAGCAGCCCCGGGGCCTTTGTAAGCCTGCCGAAGGCCAGTGTTTGAAAGTGGCAAAACAGCATGTCTGCCGTTATGATGAACCAGGCAAGGCAGGCAAAGGCAAAGCCCATATCTTTAAGGTTTGTAAGGGCCGCCAGCACAAGGCCGGTAAGCGCCGCAAGCCGGGCGTCTTTTTGCGGGGTGCTGAAATACAGGCAAAGCGCCCCGCCAAACAGGGCGGCCAGGGCGGTGTCGGCCATGCCGGTGAGGTAAGCGAAGGAGGAAACCCCCGCCCCGCCGCCCTCAAACAAAAGGGGCAGCAGCACAAAGCCGCCCATGGCAGCCACCGCCCCGGCGCGGGTTTTGTCCCACAGGGTGGTGGCGGCGGCAAAGGCCGCAAGGTACACAAGGGCAAGGGCCGCTATGTATTTGTATTCGGCAAAGCCGCCAAAAAACTGCATCATATAGCTGAACATGGCAAGGCCGGGCGGCTGGTACCGGGCCAGCAGGTTACTGGGCGCCACCGTGTACAGCTGCCCGGTGGTGCTTACCACCTTGGCAGCGGTGCCCCACACGGTAAATTCATCCCACTGGGTAAGCAGCGGCTGTGTGGCAAAAAACAGGCCGATGAAGGCCGCCCCCAGGGCCAAAAACAGCACAAACCCCGGGGTAAACAGGCCTGCAATGCCCCCCCGCCGCCGGCGCACCACCCAGCCCAGCGCGGCAAAGCAGCCCAAATACCACAGCCAGCCCCCCAGCCTGAGGGCGCCCAGCATGCCGAAAAGGGTAAACCACAGCATGGCGGCGGCCACCGCCACCAGCGGCATGCCCGAGGCGGAGCGCTTGAGCCGTTCCGCCAAAAACAGCGAAAGCCCCGCCAGCGAAACAAGGCCCAGCAGCATATCCATTTGGCAAAGCCCCCCTTCGGCACAACGTGTGCGGCGGTTTTACAGCACCCACCATTGCAGCATGTTCACCATTTTCCAGCCGCCCTCGCTTTTGGGCACCCACTGGCCAATGTAATAATTTTGAAACAGCAGCAGCGCCGCAAAAAAGGCAAGCCCCACCGCTATATACAGGGTAATTTGCTCGGTGCGGGCCATGGTGCCCTGCACCGCCAGCCTTGGGCGCACCGCCTTGCCCAGCAGAATGCTGGCCAGCATAAACAGCAAAAGGAAAACCGGCAAAAAGTACCGCGCCTGCAGCCCGGTAATGCGCACCGAGCCAACCTCGCTTTCGTACAGGTAAATGCCCCCCATAACCGCGGCGGCGTAAAAGGCGGCGGCCAGCAGCAGGGCCACCGCCCCGGTGGCCTTGGTGTCCTCTTTTTGCTGAATGCCAAGGGCCGAGGCCGCCGCAAGCGAAAGCACCGAAAAGCCGCCCACCAGCGGCAGGTTCATATCCATATTGCCCAGCAGCCCCGTTTTGAAAAGAAAGCCCGCCTCCTCGTACAGGGTAAGCAGCATGCGGGCCAAAAAGGCCGGGGGGTTGCCCAGCACAAACAGGAGCTGGTCTTTGCCGTTTACATACCCGCTGCTGCCCCGAGGCAGCTCGGCCGGGTAATTGAAAACCCGCAGGTTGTTCAGCTGCCCGGCGCCAAGGTAAACGGCCACGGCGGCGGCGGCAAACCCGAGTGTAACCAGCCAGGGGTTCAGCCTGCTTTTCCACCGGGCCTCGGGAATGAGCAGCAGCAGGGCCGCCAGCACAAAGTTGACCGGCTTGATACAGGTGGCGTAGGCAATGGCAAGGCCGAACACCACAAGGTCTGAGGTGTACACCTTTTCTTTGCAAAAATAACTGACGGCAAGGTAACAGCAGGCCAGCATGAGGCTGTCGGTAGAGCAGGAGGCCGCCATGAACAGCGAAAGGGGCAGCAGCGCCGCCGCAAAAAACACCCCCCGGTACTTGCTGCAATTGCGGAAGGCAAGGTAGCAGAGGGCGGCGTAAAACAGCAAATTGCCAATGCGCCCCGCGTACAGCTGCCCCAGCGCCGTAAAGCCCATAAGCCGGGCTACAAACATGCCCGACGCCTGCGGCAGGTAGGGAATAACCGAAAAGCTGCCGATGGGTTCGGTGGTTTGCACCACCGAGGTGAGGCCCTGCTGCAGCGCCCAGTGGTAGCTTTGCACCGCCGAGGTGGCCAGCACGCTGTTGGCCTCGTACAGAATGCGGTGGTTCATGCCGGGGCTTGCGGGAAAGTTTTCGAGCAGAAGGTTTACGTCGTTGGGGTACCCGCGCGAATAATCGTAGTCAAAGTGGCCGCTTGCAATGGAATAGGCCCGCAAATAATGGCGGCTTTCATCTGGCACCTGCAGCGGCGCGGTAAAAAAGCAGAACAGCAGGCCCAGCACAAATACAAACAGGGCTGCCTGCAGGGCAAGGCGGCCCCTGCAAACATACCCTATAAAAAAAAGTATGCCGTACAAAATGCTGGCAACGCCGGTTACCACCAGCCCCGCCCCCAGCTGGGGCAGCGGCAGCGGGTTAAAAACCAGCCGCCAAAAATAAACCAGCCCAAAAGAAAACAGCGGTACCAGCAAATAGCCAAGGGCCCACTTGCCCAAAAGGGGCAGCTTTGGCAGTTTGCGGGGTTTTGTTGCGGTGTTTTGCATAGCGCTCCTTTGCGGCAGGCGGCGCTGCCGGTAGCAAAAATAGCCCGCCGGGGCGGGGCACGGCGTTACAGGGTATACCGGTCGGCCTTGTAGCGGTCCATATTATTCTTAATCCACTCTATGGTTTCGGCCAGGCCCTCTTCAAAGGTATAGGCGGGCTGCCAGCCGCAAAGCTTTTTAAGCTTTTCGGCGCTGCCCAGCAGCCGCTCCACCTCGCTTTTTTCGGGGCGCAGGCGGTCGTCGTCGCACACTATGGCGGCGGCGGGGTTAATTTGGCGAATGAGCTCTTCGGCCAAATGCCCAATGGAAATTTCCCGCTCGGTGGCAATGTTCAGCTCCTGCCCTACGGCTTCTTCGCTGCCCGCAATGGAAATAAACCCGGCGGCGGTGTCTTTTACATAATTAAAGTCCCGCGTGGGGTGCAGGCTGCCAAGGTGAATTTGCCGCTGCCCCGCCAAAAGCTGGGTGATAATGGTGGGAATAACCGCCCGGGCGCATAGCCGGCGCCCATAGGTGATCCAGGGGCGCACAATGGTTACCGGCAGCGAAAAGCTGCGGTAAAAGCTTTCGGCCAGGCGGTCGGCCCCAATTTTGGTGGCGGAATAGGGGCTTTGCCCCTGGTAGGGGTGCTTTTCGTCGATGGGCACGTATTGGGCGGTGCCGTACACCTCGCTGGTGCTGGTAACCAAAAGGCGGGAAACGCCAAGGTCTTTTGCGGCGTTCAGCACATTCAGGGTGCCCTTTACGTTGGTGTCCACATAGCTGTCGGGGGAATGGTAGCTGAAGGGAATGGCAATAAGCGCCGCCAGGTGGTATACAATTTCCTGCCCCTGCATGGCCACCTGCACGCCGTGGGGGTCGCGGATGTCCCCCATGAAAATTTCAATTTCGTTTTTAATTTCGGGGGCAAGGGTGTCCAGCCAGCCCCAGGTGCCAAAGGAATTGTAGTAGCAAAACGCCTTTACCTTTTCGCCTTTTTTCACAAGTGCCTCGGTAAGGTGGCTGCCAATAAAGCCGTCGGCCCCGGTTACCATTACCCTGTTTGCCATACCAATATTCCGCCTCTCTGTTGTAAACCCGCTTTGGGTTTTGTTTGCACCGTGCATAAAGGGCCGGGGGCTGTTCCCCACGGGGGAACAAATTCCCATAAATATTCAATTTAGTATACAATACGGGGGCCCGTTTTTCAACTGCAGCGGCTTTGCGCCGCCCCAGCTTCCTTTACAAAAGGGCAAGCGGCAGATATAATATTTTGTGTTTAAGCACGACCGCCTGCCGGCACGCTGCGCCGAAAGCTGCCACCCCCTGGGCCCTTTGCCCGGTTAGGAGCGCCCTATGCCCCATTTTTTCCCCGCCGCCCTGGAAACTGTTTTTAAAACCTGGAAAATGTCTTTTCAAAGTGTGCACTTTTTATTGTTCCTGCCGGTGGTGGTTGGGGCATATTTTGTTTTGCCC
The DNA here is from genome assembly GCA_047973285.1 of Oscillospiraceae bacterium. Taxonomy (GTDB): domain Bacteria; phylum Bacillota; class Clostridia; order Oscillospirales; family Ruminococcaceae; genus JAAYCI01. The sequence continues at coordinate 11,629 of JBKEBR010000386.1, forward strand.
CAAAAGCTGAAAAAAACCTGGCTTTTGCTGGCAAGCTATTACTTTTACCTTTTTGCCGCCCCAAAATACCTGCCGGTGCTGCTGGCGGGCACGGGCTTTACCTATTTGTTTGGGCGGCTGCTGGGCGGCGCCAAAACCGCCCGCGCCAAAAAGGTTTTGCTGGCCATTGGCGCCGGGGGCAGCCTGCTGGCCCTTTGCTTCTTTAAATACAACGGTTTTTTTGCCCCGTTTGTTTCACCCCTGTTTCAAAAAGCAGGCCTTGGCTACCAAACCGGGTGGTTTACCACCGCCGCTGCCCTTGGCATTAGCTTTTATACCTTTGCCGCCCTTGGTTATTTAATAGATGTATACCGGGGGGATGTACCCGCCGAAAAAAACATCATTGTGTACGCCCTGTTTTTGGGCTTTTTCCCCTCGGTTGCCTCGGGGCCCATTCCCCGCGCGGGGCAGCTGCTGCCCCAGCTGAAAACCCCGGCGGCGAAATTCAGCCCAAAGAACGCCGCCAACGCCCTTTGCCTTATGGCCATCGGCTTTTTTAAAAAAATGGCGGTGGCCGACACCCTGGCAATTTTTGTTTCGGCGGTGTTCAAAAACGCCGAAAGCTACAGCGGCCTTACCCTTGTGTGCGCCGTGTTCGGCTTTACCCTGCAGCTGTATTTCGACTTTTCGGGCTATACCGACATTGCCCGCGCCACCGCCCAGCTGCTGGGGCTGAACCTTGCCCAAAACTTTAACACCCCCTTTTTCGCCACCAATTTTTCCGGCTTTTGGGCAAGGTGGCATATATCGCTTTCCTCCTGGCTGCAGGACTATATTTTTACCCCCCTTGTCTGGAGCCGCTGGCAGGAAAAACTGCCCTTTATAGGCAAAAAGCTGCAAAAACCGCCGGTGCTTTCCTCCATTGCCGTGGTATTCATGGTTTCGGGCATTTGGCATGGAGACAGCATTTTTTATGTGGTTTGGGGGGCCTTGCAGGTGGTGTTCCGCGTTGGGGAAGAGCTGCTGCACCGCTTTTGGGGCAAGCCCAAAAAGAACCCGCCCCTTCTTTCCCGCATCGGCAAAACCGCCGTGGTGCTGGTGCTGTGGGCCCAAAGCCTCATTTTTTTTGCGGTGGGCATGCTTACCCCCGGCAAAACACTGAAAGACGCCCTGAGCCTGTTTTTGCGCCAGTTCACCGGCATTTCGCTTTCCCAAACCCTGCGCGATATTTACGCGGCCGTTTACAACGGGGTTTTCAGCCAGTGGTATGTTGTGGCGCTGTTTTTGCTGTTCTCTTTGGGCTGTTTGGCGCTGGCCCTTTGGGCCGACTGGGCCCAGTTTGCCAAACTGAAAGGCCAAAGCCTTGTAACCGGCCTGCACCGGCTGAAGAAGGCCCCCCGGTGGGCGCTGTATTACCTGCTGGTGCTGGGTTGCTTTGTGGGCTTTATTCTGCAAAGCGGCGGGTTTGCCGGGGCCAACTTTATGTATGCGGGGTATTAAGGCCATGAAAAAACTGCTGCGGAACATTTGCCTGCTGCTTTTGCCCATTGTGCTGTACTACTGCGTTTTTCTTGTTTTTGAGCCCCAGAACTATTTTGGCCTGCGCAGCAAAACCTACACCGGCACGGTGTTTGGCGCGCTGCGCAGCTACGAGCGAAACCCGGTGAACAGCATTATCATTGGCGATTCCCGCATGGCCCATTTTGACATGGACACTGTGGAGCAAATTGCCGGGCGGCCCTTTGGCAACCTGGCCTTTGGCGGCGCCACCCTGGCCGAGCAGCTGGGCCTGCTGGACTGGTGGCTGGAGAAATACCCGCAAATTGACGAAGTGGTGTTTGAACTGAGCTTTTATACCCTGAACGCCAACTACAACACCAACCGCACCGAGGCCATACAGGCGGGTTTGAGCAACCCGTTTCTTTACCTTACCAACCTGAACTTTAACCTGGAGGCCCTGCAAAATGTGGTTTTTGCCCTGCAGGGCCAGCCCCTTGGCGGGGGCGAGGCCGAAACCGAAGACCCGGCAACCTACACCTATACCCGGTACACCACCCCCGCCGGGCAAACGGTGGAAATGCGCACAAGGCTGGCCGAATACCTTGCCTACATTGCCCCTACCGCCGAAAAATGGCAGCCCTGGGAGAGCGAATTTGAGGCATTGCTGAAGGCCGTAAACAAATACACCGCCCGGGGCATACGGTTTACCGTTGTGCTGCCGCCGGTGCACCCCACCGTTGCCGAGTACATTATAAAGGCAAACGGCATTGACGGCCCCATGCGGGAAATGCTGGGCCGCCTTGGTGAAACCGGCGCCCTTGTGCTGGACTATGAAATTGAAAACCCGCCCGTTTTTGCCGACGACCAGTATTTTGACGGCTTTCATTTGGACTACGAGCGCGGCCTGCCCGCGTGGGCCGAAATGCTGTTTGCCGACATCAACGCGGGCAAAATAAACAGCGGCGGCTAAACCCCGCCGCACCGGCCCCCTTTACCGGCCAAACACCTTTAAATACGGCTAAATACGGCAAACAGGAGCAAACACATGCCACTTGATTTTTTACTGCTGTACGAACACACCGTGCGGGAATACGAAAGCCTGCTGCTGTTGCAGGAGGAGCTGCGCCGCCGGGGCTACAGCGCCGAAATTCGCCAGCTGCTGGACCGCAAGAAGCTGAAATATTTTACCTGGAAAAAGCCAAAGGTGCTGGTGGCCAGCAACATGTACGACAACGAGGGCCTGAACAGCCACGTGTACAACAACGTGGGCAGGCTGAACAAGGTGGTAAACCTGCACTGGGAGCAAATGCTGAGCGACACCCAGGAGGCGGAGCCCTGGTTCAACTGTAACGGCAACGCAAAAAAGTGCATTCAAACCTGCTGGGGCGAGGAAACCCGCCGCCGCCTGATAGCCCACGGCGTGCCCGCCGGCAACGCCCCGGTTACCGGCGCCATTATGATGGACTTTTTGCGCCCCGAATTTGCGGGCTACTACGAGAGCAAACAGCAGCTGTGCGCCCGCTTTGGCCTTGACCCGCAAAAAGAGCTTTGGCTGTATATTTCCAGTTTTGGGTACGCCAGCATGAACGACGACGAGGTGCGGGAGCTTTCGGAGATGGCGGGCACCGATTTTGCCGAGTTTGCCGCCGTAAACCGCGGGAGCATGGCGGAAACCCTGGCCTGGTTCGACACCTACCTTGCCACCCACCCACAGGTGGAGCTGGTGTACCGCCGCCACCCCAGCGAATGGAACAGCCCCGCTTTGGACGCCCTTGCCGCCAAGCACCCCGGCTTTCACGTTATTTTTGACGGCAGCGTAAAACAGTGGATTACCGCCGCCGACCAAATTTTTATTTGGATGAGCACCGCCATTGCCGAAGTGTACTTTGCGGGCAAAAGCTGCCACATTTTGCGCCCCGCGCCCATTCCCCACGAGTTTGACCCGGTAATTTACAAAGACGGCCATTACCTTACCACCTACGGCGCCTTTGAGGCCGCCGCCCAAACCGAAAACCCCGGCTTTCCCATTGCGCCGGAGGTGATAGAGGGGTATTTCAGCAGCAGCGAAGAGCCGGCCTACAAGCGCATGGCAAATTTGCTGGCCGAGGTGCACGGCAGCCCCCCGCGCGACTTCCCCTTAGGCGAGGGCTACACCCCACACTTTAACTGGCTGAAATATTTTGCCCTGATTGGGGTGCACATTTTCCATGCACTGCGCTTCAACCCCGCCCGGCTCAAAAAAATTGCCCCGGGGTTTGCCGCTTTTGCCGGGCGCATTTACGGCTATATCGACAAAGCCCGGGTGCCCAAAAAGCAGGTGGCGGAATGGCGCGCCAAAATACAAAAATTTGTACGGTAAGCGCCGGGAACCCGCATAGAATAGCCTTTGGCCACGGCCCGCGGCGCCAGCATTTGCCAGGGCGGGCGCCGGTGGGTTTGGCGCCCATAGAAATTGAGGGTATTGTACCGCACAAAAAAAAAGCCCAGCCATGCGCCCGCAGGCAGCCTGCTGCCGGCGCGGCGGGCACGGCCAGCCGCCGCGGGGTGTTAAACCCGCGGCGGCCTAAAGGGAGGCCCTGATGGAACAAAACAGAAAACCGGCCGCCGGCGATGGCGGCGCAGAGCAGCTGGTGGGCTCGGTTGCCAAATATTCCATTTCCACCGTTTTAAACTTTGTCATCAGCGGCATTGCCCTGGTGCTGGGCAGCTTTGTCATTCCCGACCAGGCCCTTTATGGCGAGGTGGTTCAGTTCACCGCCTTTACCAACACCATTATGACCATCGTCATTTTTGGGCTGGACCAGGGCTTTATCCGCTTTTACAGCGAGCCCCCCGGCAAAACCGGTTCGGCGGGCATTTTCAGGCTTTGTTTTTACCTTTCCACCTCGGTGCTGGCGGCCAGCGGCGTTGTGTGCAGCCTGTTTTTTGCGGGCCCCTTGCGGGCGCTGTTCGCCTTTAACCAACTGGGCCCCGAAATTATTCCCCTTTTATTTTTGAACGCCTTTTTCTGGATGGTGGCCCGGTATTTTTACACCCTGTACCGCATGGAGCAAAACATTCTGCACTATACCCTGGTAAGCCTGCTTATGAATTTTTGCTACCGGCTGGCCTACCTGCTGGGCGCCCTGTTTACCCAAAACGGCTTTCTTATTGTGCTGTGCAGCCTGCTTGCGCTGGTCCTTCTGGCCCTATACCTGCTGGTTTCGCGCCGCAAAATACTGCGCCCCCGCAGGGCAGACTGGGACAAGCCCACTTTAAAGGCCCTTGTGCCCTACAGCGCAGCCGTGGCGCCTACGGCGGTTATGGTTGTGCTGAACAGCTCTTTTTCGCTGGTATTTGTGGCCACATATATCAATGAGGCCGCTCGGGGCACCTACGGGTACGGGGTGCAGGTTTCCAACCTGGTTACCGCCATACAGGGCGGGTTTGCCTCTTTTTGGGGGGCGTATATGTTTGCCAACTACAAAACCCGGCAGCCCCTTATTAAAAAGGTGCA
>JBKEBR010000387.1:0-16764 GCA_047973285.1 Oscillospiraceae bacterium
CACCTATATAGAGCGGGGCGGCAGCAATGTTTCGGGCGGGCAGCGCCAGCGCCTGTGCATTGCCCGCGCCCTGCTTAAAAAACCGAAAATTCTCATTCTGGACGATTCAACCAGCGCGGTAGACACAGCCACCGAAGCGAAAATACGCAAAGCCTTTGCCGAAGAATTGCCCGCCACCACCAAGATTATTATTGCCCAGCGGGTTTCCTCGGTGGAGCAGGCCGACCAGATTATTGTGCTGGAGGATGGCAACATCAACGGGGTTGGCACCCATGAAGAGCTGCTGCAAGGCAATGAAATTTACCGCGAAGTGTACGAGTCGCAAACAAGGAGGAAGGCACAGTGAAACGGCAAAAAAGAGCCTCCAACCCCGGCGCCATTACCCGCCGCTTGCTTCGCTATGTAAGCGGAACCTACCGGGTACAATTTGTATTTACTTTTATTTCCATTGTTATAAGCGCCCTTTCGGGCACCATTGGCATTCTATTTTTCCGCCGCTTGCTGGACGATTTTGTGGTGCCGCTGGTTGGCAAGCAAAATGTGGATTGGTCGGTGCTGTGGACCATGGTGGGCAGCATGGCCATTATCTACTACGCGGGGGTGCTGTGCACCTACATTTACAACCGGCTGATGGCCAACATTTCCCAAGGGGTGCTGAAACGCATTCGCGATGAAATGTTCGAGCACATGGAAACCCTGCCCATTGGGTATTTCGATGCCAACGCCACCGGCGATTTAATGAGCTGCTATACCAACGACACCGATTCGCTGCGGCAGCTTATCAGCCAAAGCATTCCCCAGGCCCTTTCCGCGGTTGTTTCCATTGCAAGCATTTTTATTGCCATGGTTTCGCTCAGCCTTCCGCTTAGCGGGGTTATTCTGGTGGTGCTTGTGGTTATGTTTTTAGTGGTGCGCAACATTGGCGGCAAAAGCGGCCGGTATTTTGTGCAGCAGCAGGGCACCCTTGGCAAAATGAACGGCTACATAGAAGAGATGATTGAAGGGCAAAAGGTTGTAAAGGTATTCAACCACGAGCGCAAAGCCGAGGAAGGCTTTGATGAAATTAATGAAGAACTGTGCGAAAGCGCCACGCAGGCCAATACCTTTGCCAATATTCTAATGCCCGCCATGGGCAACATTGGCAATTTTGCCTACCTTTTGGTGGCAATTGTTGGCATGGGGCTTTCGGTAAGCGGGGTGGTGCCGCTCAGCATTGGCACCATTGCCTCCTTCATTCAGCTCACCCGCGCCTTTGTGCAGCCGGTTGGGCAAATATCCCAGCAGCTCAACGCCATTGCCATGGCCCTTGCCGGCGCCGAGCGCATTTTTGCCCTGATGGATGCCGAGCCGGAAACCGACGAAGGCTATGTAACCCTGGCAAACGCCACCATTGCCCCGGACGGCAGCCTTGTGGAGGCGCAGGAGAGAACCGGCATTTGGGCCTGGTAACACCCCCATGGGGACGGCAGCGTTACCTACACCCGCCTGAAGGGCGATGTGCGGTTTTTTGACGTAGACTTTGGGTACAAGCCGGGCAAGCAAATTTTGCACCATGTTTCGCTGTTTGCAAAGCCGGGGCAAAAGCTGGCCTTTGTAGGCTCTACCGGGGCGGGCAAAACCACCATTACCCACCTTATCAACCGGTTTTACGATGTGCAGGACGGCAAAATACGCTACGACGGCATTAACATTAACAAAATAAAAAAAGCGGACCTGCGCCGTTCGCTTGGCATGGTGCTGCAAGACACCAGTCTGTTTACCGGCACTATTTTGGAAAACATTCGTTTTGGCAACCTGCACGCCACCGACGACGAGCTGGTGAGCGCCGCAAAGCTTGCCAACGCCGACCATTTTATAGGGTATTTGCCCGAAGGGTATAATACGGTTATTGCGGGGGACGGCTCCAGCCTTTCCCAGGGGCAGTGCCAGCTGCTTTCCATTGCAAGGGCGGCGGTGGCAAACCCGCCGGTGCTTATTCTGGACGAGGCAACCTCCAGCATAGACACCCGCACCGAGGGCATTGTACAGGCGGGTATGGAAAAGCTGATGAAGGGCCGCACCGTGTTTGTTATTGCCCACAGGCTTTCCACCGTTCGCAATTCCGATGCCATTATTGTGCTGGAGAACGGCGAAATTATTGAGCGGGGGGACCACGACGATTTGATGCAGGAAAAAGGGAAGTATTACCAGCTGTATACCGGCGCGCTGGAGCTTTCTTGAAACCGCCCTGCGGCACACAAAAAAACTGCGGCCCTTATACAGGGCCGCAGTTTTTTGCTGTGTACTGCTACATTAAAACAAAAATACCGCCGGTAAGCAGCGCCATGCCCACCACCGTTTTAAAGGTGAAGGGCTCTTTTAAAAATACGGCGGCCAATAAAATGGTAAACACAATGCTCAGCTTGTCTATGGGGGCCACCTTGGAGGCCTGGCCCATTTGCAGGGCTTTGAAGTAAAAAAGCCAGGAGGCCCCGGTGGCAACACCGGAAAGCACCAAAAAAAGAATGTTGTTTTTGGTGAGGGTGGGAAGCTGCTTTTGCGCCCCGGCAATAAACACCATGCCCCAGGAAACCGCCAAAATTACAATGGTGCGAATGGCCGTTGCAAGGTGAGAGTTTACCCCCGCAAGCCCTTTTTTGGCAAGAATGGTGGTAACCGCGGCAAAAACCGCCGACAAAACCGCATATAAAGCCCACATAAAGCTGCCCTCCGTAAGCAAAAAAAGTTTTGCAGCACATCAAAAGCCTCCCGCTGTACCGTGTACAGCGGGAGGAAACTATATATGCTGCTTGCAATAGAACGCTGGTTAAGGTGGAACCGGGCAGTGTACAGCCACAAAGCAGGCAGGCTTAGGCCGCCTGTTTGTCCAAATATTGGTTAATGTCTGCAATCATGGTTTCTGTGGCGGTAAAGCCCCCGGTCATAGTATACCACGCATTGCCGCTTAATACATAAATATCTCCATTTTGTGCCGCGGTGGTTTTGGCAATTACGGGGTCGTTGATAAAGTTTTCAGCCCCTGCGCCCGAACCAACGGTTGCGCTTCTGTCCAGCAGGAAAATCACGTCGGGGTTTTTCTCCAGCACATATTCGGCGCGCACGTCAAACCCGTGGGAATCCTCCCAGGCAACGGCTTCGCTGTCTACCGGGGCAAAGCCGAATTCTTCGTACAGCATGTCGAAACGGCTGTTGGGGTTGAACACCGAAAGGGTGGTCTGGTCTACCATCATGGCAAACAAGGCGGTGCTGCCGGTGGCCTCTGCCTTTGTTTTAATGTCGGCCAGTTCGGTTTCCAGCTCGGCCAGCTTGCTTTCCAGCGCGGGCGCAACCGAGGGGAAAATACCGGCCAGGGCGGTGGCATTGTTTTGAATGTCGTCCCAAAGCTGCGAGTTGGAGGCGTTGGTGGCCAGCTTAATAAAGGTGGTGTCGGGGTAGCGGGCCAGGGTGTCTTCCTTGAACTTGGCGTTGTCCTCGGCGGAAAGGCGCTCGCCGGCGGCGTTCATGCCAAAGGAACGGGCACCCAAAATAACAATTTCAGGCTGCACAATGTCCAGCACGTCCCAGTCAATGTAGAAAAGGCTGCCGCCGGAAACCACCGTGTCGTCGCCCTGCTCTTTAAAGAAAGAGAGCTCGTCGGGCAAAGAATCTTTGGCGGGCACCACCAGCTGCTCAATGCCGGTGTTTTCAAAGCCCACGTTTTCCAGCATGTCCAAAATGGAATAGTCGTATATGGCAACCCGTGTGGGGTTCTGCGGCACCTCTACGTCGTTGCGGTCAAAGTCCAGCACGGTTGCGGTGCCGGTGGCGTCAGCTTCCGAAGAGACAGAAGCCGAGGCGGCCTCGGGCTGGCTGGAAGATGCGGGGCTGCTTGCACAAGCCGCAAGCGAAAGGGCCAGTGCGGCGGCCAACAGGGAAGACAGTACTTTATTTTTCATGTTTACCTCCTGGTTGTATATGAAAATATGTTCTATGCAGCATAGTTTTTTGAGTAAACCAGGCTGTTCACTCCTTGTCGTAATACAGGCACACATTTTTGCCGTCGTGCCTTGTAATGTGGAAATTGTGGTCAAACACCGGGTTTAAAACCTCGGGCGTAATCATTTCCTCGGCAGAGCCCTCGCGGGTAATGCGGCCGTTTTTCATGGCAATAATATGGCCCGCGTACGCCGCCGCAAAGTTGATGTCGTGCAGCACAACAACCACTGTTTTGCCAAGCTGCTCCACCAACGTTTTAATAATTTTCATCATCTCTACGGAATATTTAATGTCAAGGTTGTTCAGCGGCTCGTCCAAAAAAATATAGGGGGTGTCCTGTGCCAGTATCATGGCAATAAAGGCCCGCTGGCGCTGCCCGCCGGAAATTTCCCCCAAATACCTGTCCCGCAAATCGGTCAGGTTCATGTAGGCAAGCGCCTCTTCTATTTTTTCTTTGTCCTCATCGCGGGGGCGCCCGCCGCAGTGGGGAAAGCGCCCGAACTCCACCAAGTCGTTCACGGTAATGCGAATGTTTATTTGGTGTGTTTGTTTTAAAATGGCAATTTTTTTTGCCACTTCATTTGTTTTTATGGTTCGAATGTCCTGCCCGTCCAGCAGCACCGAGCCGGAAAGCGCGGGCAAAAGGTTTGCCATAACCCCCAGCAAGGTAGATTTGCCGGCGCCGTTTGCCCCCACCAGTGCCGTTATGGCTTTTTCCTGCACGCGCAGGTTAATGCCCGACAAAACTTTTTTTTGGCCGTGCTTGCTGTAAGACTGGCTCAGGTCTTTTACTTCAATCAAAGTCGGTTCTCCTTCAGAATGAGATAAAACATGTACGAACACCCAACAAGGTCTATAATGGCCGTTACGGGAATGGCCCCCTGCAGCAGCTCTACAACCGCCTGCCCGGCAATAAGTGTTAGAGCCGCAATTAAAGAGGAAACAATGAACAGCGGCAGGTGCCGGTAGGTTTTTAAAATTTCCCGGGCGGTGTTTACCGCCAGCAGCCCCAAAAAGGTAAGCGAGCCAATCAGGGCGGTGGAAACGCTCATCCCAATGGCAATCAGCACCAGGTTAAGGTTCAGCTCCCGCTCGTACTGTACGCCAAGGCTTTTGGCCTGCTCGGGGCCAAGGCTCATTACGTTGTAAATGCGGTGGCGCAGCAGTATGGCGGCAATAATGCAGCACATAACCGGTACCGCCAGCGAAATAATGCCGGTGTTCATGTTGTTTACCGTAACGCTGATGGCGGCCTGCACCTGGTTAAAATCGTTGGTGGTCATAATCAGCTGCAAATACCGGGCGCCGTTGCGCAGAATGCCGGACAGCACAAGCCCGAACATCAGCAAAAAAACAATGTTGTTTTTGTTTTTGCGCAAAATAAGCCCGTACATAAAAAGCGAAACAAGTGTCATTGCGCCCGCGGCCACAAGGTAGTTGAGGTAGGGGTTCAAAAACAGGCGCGAGGAAGAGCCAAACATAAAAACCAGCAGGGTTTGGGTGGCCATAAACACCGAGTCGAAGCCAATCATGGAGGGGGTAAGAATACGGCTTTGCGTTATGGTTTGAAAGGTAAGGCTTACCATGGCAATCATTACGGCGGCAACCGCCATGGCCAGCAAAGCGGGCAGGGTGCGCGCCATAATGCTTGCAAAGGCGCTCTCGGTCATTTCCATGCCCAGCCGGTTCGACTTTGCGTAGGTGCGGGAGTAAATATAAAGGGCCACCGAGGCCGCCATTACGGCAAGAAGGCCGATGGTTATCCATAGGGGGCGGCGTTTACGCGCTGCGCTGCTTTTTTCCACCATACATCCCCCTTACTAGATAAATCATGAATACAACGCCGCCAACCACGCTTATGGTAAGGCTTACGCTCATTTCAAACGGGTAAATTACCAGCCGGCTGAAAATGTCGCAAACCAGCACAAAATCCGCTCCAAAAATCATCAGGTCTACAATAGATTTTTTGAGGTTGTCGCCATAAAACGAGGTTGCCATGTTGGGAATGATAAGCCCAATAAACGGCAGGGGGCCAACGGCCACGAAGGTGGCGGCGCTGATAAGGGAAACAATAATAAGCCCCATAAAGACAACGCGGTTGTACCGCAGGCCAAGGTTTTTGGCAAAGTCCTCCCCAAGGCCTATAATGCTGAATTTGGAGGCATAGGCCACGGCAAACACAAGCGGGGGAATTACAAGGTATACCATGGTAAACCCGCCAAGCCGGGCAAAGCTGCCAAGGTTAATGGCCGTTACCATCTGCAAAACGTCAAAACGGTAGGCAAGGGCTGTGGTTAAGGCGGAAATAAGCCCGCCGTACATCATGCCCAGCAGCGGCACATACACAACCTCCCGCAGCTTCAGCCGGTTGATAACGCTGGTAAACACCAGTGTGGAGGCAAGGGCAAACACAAAGGCGAACAGGGTTTGCACAATGCCGGGCTGTTCGTTCAGCAGCACATAAGAAATTAAAATGCCGAAAGCGGCGGCGTCGGTTGTGCCGCTGGTAGAAGGCGACATAAATTTGTTGCGGCTGATGGCCTGCATAATCATACCGGCGGCGCTCAGGCTGGCGGCCGCAAGCACCACCGCAATGGTTCTGGGCAGGCGGCTGTGCCAAATAATGCTCCAGCTTAAGGCGTCTCCGCTTAAAAGGCTTTTGGTTGTAACGCCGCTCAGGGCCCCCACCATCAGCGAGGCAAAAAAAAGAACAACAAACAGCGCCACAATCAACACGCGTTTCCATTGTTTTCGCAAGAGGGTACCTATTGTTCCAACCTCCGTTATTTTTTGAATTATTTAGTTAGCAATGTCTAACTTTTTGCTGAAAAATATTGGCAAATATTCCATTTGCCAAACGGTTTGAATTGATAAGCCAACAGGCGCTGCGGCTGTGCAGTAGGGTGTTGGAAAGCCCTGTGGGGCGGCCGGTGTTTGGCGGCGGGCAATGCAAAAACACTTGTGGAAAATAGTTAGCGTAAGCTAACAACAGGTGCTAGTATAGCATTGGCGCAAAGGTGGTGTCAAGGTAAAATAAAAAAGATTGGTGATAATGGCAGGCATTTTGCCTGTAAATGGTGCAATTATTGGCCAAAAAAGGGAAATTTAACAAAATTCAAAAATAATGTTTTTTTATTCAAAAAAGAAAGCGGCATGCAGGCAACCGCCGCATGCCGCTTTCTGAAAGCGGAAAATCTGAAAGCGGAAAAAATGTTGTGAAGGCAGGCCGCCGGTGCCGTTTAGGCCGCAGGGCGGGCGCTGTTGTAGGGGTTGTAGCGGAACAGCTTTTCCAACCCTTTTTGCCGCGCCAGCACCTTTAAAATAAGTAGGGCAATGGCAAAGTCTACCATGCTGTGCACAATAGAGCCAACGCCCACAAGCCCCAAAACCGAGGTGGCAAACCCGCGGGCGTAATAGCCCCCCGCCATGCTGCCGCCAAAATAAAAAGCGCTTACCACCGCAACTTCACAGGCGGCGTGAATCACGGCAATGAAAAACGAGAACAGCTGGGCCTTTGCCGTGCCCTGCACAACAGAAGGCCGGCGCTGCAGCACCACGCTGCCCACAACGGCAAAAACAATGTGGCTGGCGGCGCGCAGTACAATTACAATGGGAAAGCCCCCCAGAAAAAACCCAAGGGTGGTGCCTGCGGTTACCGCAACCGCGGCAAGCGGAGAGATGAAAAGGCTTAAAAAAATAGCCACATGGCTGGCCAGTGTAAAGGAGGCAGGCTCCAGCACTATTTTAAGCGGAGAAAACATGGGAATAACAATTCCAACGGCAATCAATAGGGCGGAAGCGGTTAGCACCTGAATAGAACCTGATTTTCGCATTTTCATCCTCCTGTAGCTGTGTGGCTGCGCCATTTGCGCAAGGCCGAAGAAGGTTTGCCCACAAACCTTATAGTGAATTATATGGCCTCTTTTATAACAAGTCAAGCAGGCGCGCCGTGCAAAAAAGCACAGCCTTACAGGGTAAAAAAAATGTGGGGCCGCTGTACAGAAAAGCAAGGGTGTGTTATAAATGAAGCAACAAGCAAATTGCTGTTAACCGCCGCTTTACATTTTGCTGGCGGCGCGGTGCCTGCCGGCAAGCGGGAAAAGGGCTGTTTTGACAAAAGCGGCCCTGAAAATACAGATAAAGGAGCGGGCCATGGTGAAATTGTTAATTGTGGACGACGAGGCAAAAATACGCCAGCTGGTACAAAAATATGCGGCGCTGGAGGGCTACGAGGTAACCGAAGCGCAAGACGGCCTGCAGGCGGTGCAGCTTTGCCAAACAAATGAATACGACCTGGTGATTATTGATGTGATGATGCCCGAGCTGGACGGCTTTTCGGCTGTGAAGGAAATACGCAAAAGCAGCAATGTGCCCATTATTATGCTGAGCGCCCGGGGCGAAGAATACGACCGGATTCATGGGTTTGAAAACGGAATAGACGACTATGTAATTAAGCCTTTTTCCCCCAAAGAGCTGATGATGCGGGTGGAGGCCATTTTAAAACGCGGGCGTGCCCCGCAAAAGGAAGAGGCTGCCCACGATGTGTACGAAGCCGGCGGCCTGAAGGTGGATTTTACCGCCCGCCTTGTGTATGTGGATGGCGGCAAGGCCGAACTGTCGCCCCGGGAGTATGAGCTTTTGTTTTTTATGGTGCGCAACCGGAACATTGCCCTCACCCGTGAAAAAATACTGACCGAGGTGTGGGGCTACGAGTTTTATGGCGACGACCGCACCCTCGACACCCATATTAAAATGCTGCGCAAGGCGCTGGGCGAGTACAGCGGGCACATTACCACCCTGCGCGGTATTGGCTACCGTTTCGACGGCTAAAAGAGGGGGAAAACCTTGAAATTGAAATTTTGGGGCGGCAGGCGTGGAAAAAACCTGAGCATTAAATGGAAAATATTCGGTTTTTTGCTGGGGTTCTGCCTTTTGCTGCTGGTAATTTTGTGGCTGTTTCAAACCGTTTTTCTGGACAGCTTTTATAAAAGAATAAAAATGGCGCAGGTGGAAGAGGAAACCGGAAACATTGTGGGCTATATTCTGGCGGGCGATTGGGAAACGCTGCAAAGCGAGGTGTTCCGCCGCGGAGATTTGTATGTGGAAATGTGGTCGCAGCAGGGGGGCAGCCAAACCATTCCCGGCAACCTGCCCGAAAGCCTGCCCCAGCAGCTTTCAGACGAAGAAAAGCTGCTGCTGTTGCAGCAAACCAGTGAAAATGGAGGTTCGCTTACCACGGTAATGGACCTCAACACCCAAAAGCAGCCGGATTTTGAAGGTATGGACAATTCCCAGCACCCCGGCTTTCCCGGCGGCAGCACAATGACAGAGCGCTTTACAGGCCGAGAAAAAATTATTTGCACCCGCATTGTTGCCCTGGACGACGGCAGCGAGCAGCTGCTGCTGGTAAGCTCAGACATTTCGCCGGTAACGGCCACGGTGGAAACCCTGCGCATTCAGCTGTTTTATGTAACGGCCATTATGGTTTTGCTGGCCACGGCCATTGCGCTCATTATGTCCAAATGGGTGTCGCAGCCCATCGAGCAGCTCAACGCCTCGGCCCAGCTGCTGCGCAAGGGCGATTATGAGGTGGAGTTTAAAAAAGACGGCTACCGCGAAATTGCCGAGCTTGCGGGCACGCTGGACGAGGCCGCCCGCGAGCTTTCCAAAACCGAAGCGCTGCGGCGGGAGCTGATTGCCAATGTAAGCCACGATTTGCGCTCGCCCTTAACCCTTATTGCGGGCTATGCCGAAATGATACGCGATATACCCGGCGAAAACACCCCCGAAAACATGCAGGTTATCATTGATGAGGCAAAGAGGCTTACCTCACTTGTGAACGATTTGCTCGACCTTTCGCGCCTGCAATCGGGTACGCAGGAAATTTACTTTGAAGAGATTAACCTTACCCAAACCGTGCGGGACATTATCAGCCGGTTTGCCAAATTCAGCGAGCCGGAGGGGTTTGTGGTTCGCTTCCGCTATACCCAGGACGTTCAGGTGCTGGCCGATGCCGACCGAATTTCCCAGGTGGTGTATAATTTTTTAATCAACGCTATTACCCATGGCTGCAACGAAAAGCTGGTAGAGGTGCGGCAAATTCTGGAAAAGGGCCGGGTTATTTTAGAGGTTGCCGATACGGGAGACGGAATTTCCCCCGAGGATTTGCCCAATATATGGGACAGGTATTACAAGGCCGACAAGGTGCACCGGCGGGCGGCGGCAGGCACGGGGCTTGGGCTTTCTATTGTGAAAAATATTTTAGAGCAGCACCCCGGCGTACAGTTCGGCGTTCGCTCGGAGGTTGGCAAGGGCAGTTGCTTTTGGTTTTCATTGCCCATTGCCCTGCCGCAGGAATAGGCAGCTTATACAATAAGGCGGCGCAAAAGGGCGGCGGCGGAAATTTCCGCCGCCGCAGTGTTTTGCAAACAAAATAATTTTTGTATTGGGCCCCCATTGTTTTGTGCAAAGCGGAAGGCTTTTGAAGCCATCTATAAAAAACAAACAAAACGGCAAAAGGGTGTTTGGCAGCAGGCATCACCCTTTTTTTTTGCGCCATGCTGCAAATTTGGGGTGCGCAAAGGCAAGGAGGCCCTGCGTTTTAAGGTTGTTTATACAGAGCAATCAGCACAGGGGAATACCGGCAAAGTTTGCCCCGTATTGGCTGGGGGCGCGGCCGGTTTCGCTTTTGAAAACACGGGAAAAATACAAAGGGTCGGAAAAGCCGCAGGCGTCGGCAACCTGGGCAATGGAAAGGCCGAACTGGTGCCGCGCCTCCAGCATTTTGCAGGCATGCTCAATGCGCAGCCTAAGCAAAAAACGGGCGGGAGAAATGCCCTTCTCCCGGGCAAACAGCTTGCGGGCATATTCCTCGTTGAGCGGAATATCCACCATGGCGTTCTTTGCGGAAAAATGCGAATTCCCGAAGTTTTCAATTAGGCGGTTTTCGATTGCGCTCACTTCCGGCGAACAGTGGGTTATATTGCGGAACATGCGCAAATAGGTTTCGGCCAGGTGAGACAGCGCCTGCACAACAATGTTCTGGCTGCCGTGGTACAGGCTGAAATAGTGGTGCAGTTGTTTCAAGGTGCTTTCTAAATCTCGGCTTTCGCTGTCTTGCACAAGGCACATCTCCGTTACAGGGAAAGCCAAATTCGCAACCGCAATGTACAAATTCGAAAAACCCTCTTCCGAGCTGTTTTGGTGGGCAAGCCCTGCGGGAACAATAACCAGCTGGCCCGCATGGTAGGAAACCTGCCGGGTTTGTGTTTGAAAACCGCCGCTGCCGCCGGTGCAGTATATCAGCTCGCAGTATTCATGGGTGTGGGTGTTCACCTGGTACATTTTGGTGTGGTTTCCCACATAAAGAATATCCAAGCCGCATACCTCCGTATCAATGTCCGTTTTATCCATATACACATCGGGTTCAAGCATATCACTTTTTGGGAATAAATGCTATAATTCAATTAAAATTACGCATAAAATATGGTGATATAATGGAATACTTGCTTCACATGTATACCTTTCATAAACAGGCAAAGGGCAATTTGGCATCTGCTCTGCGGGCTGTTCGGCAGGCCGGCTATGCATCGGTGGAAAGCTATAAGCTGCCCCCTACAACGGAAAATGCCAAAAGCATAAAACAGAGCGGTATTTCCCATGGTAGTGCCCAAACCGCCTATTGGCAGTTGGAAAACAACTTTGCGGCCCATGCCGCCTTTTACAATGAAACCGGGTGCAGCACAGCGGTAATTGCAATACCACCGCTCTCAGTGGTATTGGGGAATCTTCAAAAGTGGCGGGAATTTGCCGGGCAGGTCAACCGGCTGGCCGCCCGCTATGCGGACAGGGGAATTCGTTTGTGCTACCACCACCACCAATTCGAATTTTGCAGGGTGGAGGGGGTTCGGCCTATGGATTTATTGCTGGAAAGGTTGGATGGTTCGGTGGGCTTCATCTGCGATACCTACCGTTTGCAGCAGGGGGGTGTTTCGCCGCAGGTATTTTTACAACAGCTATCCGGCCGGGTGGCGGGCATCCATTTGCGGGATTATGCAGTAAGGCGCGGCCCGCTGGGGTTTGCCCCGGTGGATTGTGCTGTTGGAGAGGGAAATTTGGATATTCCGTTGATTGTAAGGGCGGCAAAAGAGGCCGGTGCATGTTATGCGGCGGTTGAGCAGGGTACCAAGCAGCCGTGGGAAAATGCCAAACGCAGCCTGCAGTATATAAACGCAATGATTGAAAAAGACAAGGGGGAGAACGGTGGAACAACAGGCTAAGCTTTCGTTGAAAGAGCGGTTTGTGTTTGCGGCGGCAGATATTTGGGGCGGCGGCGGGCAAACAGTAATTTCGGTACTGTATCTTGTTTTTTTAACAAATATTTTGGGCGTGCGGCCCGGGCTGGCCGGCGTTGCCCTGCTTGTGGTAAAAATATGGGATGCCGTAATCGACCCGTTTCTGGGTGTATTGGGCGACAATACCCGCACACGGTGGGGGCGGCGCAGGCCCTATCTTGTTTTGGCGGGGTAGCGCTGGTTATGGCAATGGCGCTTCTTTGGCTGCCGGTTCAATTTAAAAGCGAATGGGCCCAGTTGTTGTTTATTATCATCAGCAACATTTTTTATGCCACGGTGGCCTCTTCTATTTCTGTGGCCTATAGCTCTTTCAGCACCGAAATTACGCCGGATTTTGTGGAGTGCAACAAAGTGAATATGACGCGCCTGGTGTTTTCTTTGTCTGCCACGGCGGTTTGCACCTTGCTGCCGACGGTGCTTTTCGACAAATTAACCAATGGGCAAATAACAGTGCTTGCGTTTTATGCCATTGTGGTGGGGGGCTTTGGCCTGGTGTTCAGCATTCCCATTGTTTTTGCCGGAATATTCTGCAAGGAACGGGTGCCCTATGACGATGTAAAATCCAAATTCCATGTCCTGTCTTTAATAGAGCCCTTAAAGGTAAAGGCTTTTCGCAGGCTGGTTGCCCTGTACCTTACCCAAAGTGTTACAATGGATGCAATTTCCACCGTTGTCATTTACTATTGCCTGTATGTGGTGCCAGGGGCCAGCTCAACAATTTTTTTGGGTACCTTTTTGGTGGTGCAGCTGTTGATGTTCCCCCTTTTGAACCGCCTTGTAAGCAAAGTAAGCAAAACAAAATTGTTTGCCGCCGGCCTGCCGGTTGCCATTTTAGGGGCGTTTGGCATTGGGTTTTACCCGGCGGGGTGGCCGGCTGTGGGCGTGTATGTGTGCACGGCTGTTGCGGCCATTGGGTTTGCCGGCGCCATGACGCTGAGCTGGATTATTTACCCGGACATTGTGGATATTGGGGAATTGGTAGAGGGCCACCGCAATGCGGGCTCCTACAGCGCCACCATGACGTTTGTGCGGCAGGTAAGCACCGCATTCACCCTGTTTTTGGTGGGCACGCTGCTGGATTTTTCCGGTTTTATTTCCCCAACAGACGCAGTGCCAAAGCCGGGCCAGCCGGGGGCAACCATTTGGGTCATTCGGCTTATTATTGTGTTTGTGTTTGTGGTTATGTGCGGCAATGGCTGGCGGGTGGCCAACAAACTTCACCTTACGCCCCAGCGCTCCCAGCGGGTGAAATACTTTTTAGGCAAGCGGCGCGGCAATGAACCGCAGCTTACAGAACAAGAGCAGGCGGAAGAACAGGAAATTATTGACATGTACCGGTAGGAGGCTGGCATGAATAACGAGCTTGATATTAAAATGGACATTAAAATGAACCATAAGTGCTTTCCCGATATTGAAAAGCTGCACAAAGGGCAGGCGGCAGAGGAAGGGCAAATATTAAAAATTGTAAATTACATTGACAAACGATACGATTGCGCCGATTTCAGGCTGGTATGCATTCTGCGCAGCCTGTACCATTATGCGGGGTTTATTACGCAGGCAACTCAACAAGAAATGAAACGGTGTGTACTGGGTTTTAAATATTGGATGGATGAGCCCGGCGGCGACAGCATGTGCTATTGGAGTGAAAACCACCAGCTGCTGTTTGCTGCCTGCGAATATTTAGCAGGGCAGATGTACCCGCAAGAGCAGTTTACCAACAACGGAATGACCGGTGCCCAGCGAAAAGAGCGGGGCAAAGAGAGGCTGCATATCTGGTTTGAAACCCGCTTTAAATTGGGGTTTGTAGAATGGCACTCCAACACCTACTACGAGGAGGATATTGCGCCCCTCTCGCTATTGATTGATTGCAGCCGGGATGCGGAAATTGTTCAAAAAGCCACCATTTTGCTGGATTTGCTGCTGCTGGACATGGCAATGCACAGCTACCGCGGTTTTTTCTGCGCCACCAGCGGGCGCTGCTATGAGGCGCAGAAAAAAAACGTGATGCGGCAGGATGTTCTGGATATCGAAAAAAAAGCGTTCGGCTTTCACCCCGAGCGCGCATACGATTTCACCCGCCTGTCGGCAGATTTTATTTTGAATAAAAATTATAGTGTTCCCAAGGTGCTGTGTAAAATAGCGCAAAGCACCGAAACAGCCATTATAAAAGACTCTATGGGGCTTGCGCTAAAGGAGGTAAACCGGTACTTCGCAGACAAACCGGATATGCTGCACAGGGGAATGTACCTGTGGAGTATGGAGGCCTTCAGCAACACGGTTTCGGCAAACCAAACGCTGGATATTTTTCACGCGTGGAATTTAAAGGAAAATGATTTCCTAAAAAACCTTCAGGCAATGTATATTCCCGTTGTTCGCCATTTGCGCCTTACCCCGCTACTCATTCGGCTTTTAAACCCTGTAACCCAGGGTATTGCCATTCAGCGGGCCAATACGTATACCTACCGCACGCCGCACTATATGCTTTCCAGCGCGCAAGGCTATCATCCCGGCCAGTTCGGCGACCAGCAGCATCTTTGGCAGGCAACGGTGGGCAAGGGGGCCACCGTGTTTTCCACACACCCGGGCGCGGCGTTTTTCGATGACAATGCCCGAAACTTTTCCCCCTCTTACTGGGTGGGAAACGGAATAAACCCCCATACCTGCCAGCACGAAAATGTTTGCCTTTGCCTGTATAATTTGAACGTGCGCAAAGGAATGCTGGAGAAAAAGCGCCAGTGGCTTAGCCACGCATGGTTAAACCCTGCCGATTTTGATGAGATGGAAATTCAGCGCAGCACCCTTATTACGGCGCGCAGCGGGCATGGCTATATCGCCCTGTTTTCTCTTTTGCCCATGGAGCAAAAAGAAGAGGGAGATTGGGTACAGTGCGGGAAAATTACAGCATGGGCTGCGGTGCTGGGCAGCGAAGAAACCCATGGCGGCTATGGCGAATTTGTGGAACAGGTGCGGCAAAGCCGGTTGGTGCAAAAAGGAAAAACGCTGTCGTTTTCGGTAAATGGCAGGCAATATAAGCTGCATTACAAACAAAATTTTGTGGTAAACGGGCAGGTTCAAAAGAAGGAGTATTCCCGCCTGGAATCGCCGTTTGGAACGGTTTCCCGCGAGCCAAAGGAATATGCAATCAGCTGCCAAAACAGCACGCTGCGCCTGGCGTGGGAAGGGTTTGTGCGGGAGGTGGGCAATTGATTAAAGAAAATGGAATGGAGCGGATAGTGCAGCTTTGCCGGGATGTTGTAGCCCACACAGACCCCAAAATGAAATGGATGTGGGGGGAGGCCTTGTTTGGCTATGCCCTGAGCCAGTTGGACGAATTTTATGGAACCGATGAGTTTACCCCGTTTTTGACGGCGTATTGCGACTATTGGGCAACGCATGCACCGGCCATTGATTATGCCGACCGGGCGGCACCGGCCCTGGTTACCTATGCCATGCAGAAAAAAACCAGCAACCCGGCCTATGCGGCGCTTACCAACCGGGTGCTGGCGTATATCCGGCATGAGCCCCGGTTGATATCCGATGCGGTAAACCATTTGGGGAAAAGCCCCGAGGGGAAATTTTACCCCAAATCTATATGGGTAGACAGCCTGATGATGTTCAGCGTGTTTCCGGCGCAGTATGCGGCGGAAACAGGGGACAATGAGCTGCTGAATTTTGCCGCCCGCCAGCCCCGCATTTACAGCCGCTATATGCAAAACCGGCAAAATAACCTTTGGTACCACAGTTATTGGGTAAAGGCCGGGCGCCATCACCCGAAAGGCCCTGTTTTTTGGGGGCGGGGCAACGGTTGGGTGGTGTGCGCATTGCCCATGATTATGGATGAAATTGGGGAGGCCCACCCCGAATTTGGCGGTATGAAAACAATTTTTCAAAATACGGTACAGGCGGTAACGGCCTTGCAGCAGGGCGACGGCGGGTTTCGCACCATTTTAAACAAAAGCAGCTACGAGGAAACCTCGACCACGGCCCTAATTGCCGCGGGAATTTTGCATGGCGTGGCAAAAGGGTATTTGGATACAGGGTATAAGCAGGCCGGTTTACAGGCGTTTAATGCGGTGCTCAACCAGCTTACAACGGGAAAAGACGGGCTGCGCCTTGCCAACATAAGCGCGCCCACAATACCAATGCATGTGCTGCCCGGGCTTTGCTACCGGCTTACACCCCGGGGGTACAACTGGAGTTATGGGTTGGCGGCGGCCGTTTTCGCGGGTTTGTGGCAGGCCAAATGCAGCCGCATGGCAGGCTGAATTTTTGCGGAAGGCCCCCTCTTTTTAGTACAATGGGGCCTTTATTGGGGTACCCTTGCCGGTGCGGCGGCGCTTAGGCACCGGTTAGCCCATAAATGGTCGGTTGGCGCTTGGCCTGCCGAATGTGGGAGACCCGGTGGGGGGGCTGGGCGTGGACGCGGCGCGGCTTC
>JBKEBR010000388.1:0-4277 GCA_047973285.1 Oscillospiraceae bacterium
CTATCCTAAAAAAAGGGCTACGGTGGTATTTGGCGCTCCCAAACGGAAAAAGTAGTGAAAAACAGCTATTAAATAGCGCTAAAAGGCAGAAAAGCCTTGAAATATTGCCGTTTTTAATGTAAAATAAAAAATGCTGCATGGGCTGGAGCTTCTGGTTCCCGCTGTTTGCAAAGGGCGCGAGGTTGGTTACATGGAATTTTCCCGCAAAGACAGCTATACCGTGCAAGACCTGCTTGCCATTGTAGAAATTTTGCGCAGCCCCGGGGGCTGCCCCTGGGACAGGGAGCAAACCCACGAGTCAATTCGCAAAAACCTGATCGAGGAAACCTACGAGGTGGCAGACGCAATAGACCAGCAGGATACCCACTTGCTTTGCGAAGAGCTTGGCGATTTGCTGCTTCAGGTAATGCTGCACACCGAAATGGAAAAAGAAAAGGGTACCTTTACCTTTGACGACGTTTGCGATGGGCTGTGCAAAAAGCTGGTGTACCGCCACCCCCACGTGTTTGGGCAGGCGGTGGCCAATACCTCCGAGCAGGTAGTGGCCAACTGGGAACCCCTTAAAAATGCCGAGAAAGGCCGTAAAACCGCCGCCGACCGGCTGAACAGCGTGCCCCAAAGCCTTCCCGCCCTTATGAAAAGCGAAAAGCTGCAAAAAAGGGCCGCCGAATTTGGCTTTGCCTACAACAGCGCCGGCCAGGCCATGGCAGACCTTGAGGCCGAGGTGCAGGAACTGAAAGAGGCCATTGCAACCGGTGAAAACACGGTTGGCGAGCTTGGCGATGTTTTGTTTGCCGCGGTAAATGTGGCGGGCAAGCTGCACACTGACGCCGAAGAGGCGCTTACCCTAAGCGCGGGGCGGTTTGCCGCCCGGGTGAAAAAGGCGGAGGAGTTGGCAGCGGCAGGCGGCGAAAACATTGCCGAAGCAGGGCCCGAAAAGCGCGACGCGCTTTGGAAGCAGGCAAAGGCATTGCTTAAAGAGCAGTAAAATTATATCTTGTTGCCCCACAGAGATCGCTCTGTTAACATATTTTGGAGGTATATCAAAATGACTAAAAATGATTTGGTAGCACAGGTAGCCGGCACAGCCGAACTCACTAAAAAAGACGCTGAAAAAGCGGTAAATGCAGTACTGGAAACCATTACCGAAGCGTTGAAAAGCGGCGAGAAGGTATCTTTGGTAGGCTTTGGCACTTTCGAAACCCGCCAGCGCCCCGCCCGCAAAGGTCTGAACCCCCGCACCAAAGAAGAAATTACCATTCCCGCCACTGTTGCACCTGCTTTTAAAGCCGGCAAAGCTTTAAAAGATGCCTGTGCCAAATAATTAGGCAACTCAAAAGCAGCCGCACCGCGGCTGCTTTTTTGCATTCAGAAAAGGTGTGGGCAAGCAAGGCCGCCCACGGGGCCACCTGGCCCGGCGCCCCGGGCCAGGTGGCGGTAACGTAAAGGAGCAATATGAGAATCGATAAATTTTTAAAGGTTTCCCGCCTTATTAAGCGGCGCACGGTCGCCAACGAAGTTGCCGACGCGGGCCGCATTACCGTAAACGGGCGGCCGGTTAAGGCAAGCTACGCGGTAAAACAGGGCGATGTAATTGAGGTGGCTTTCGGCAACCGCCCCCTGAAAGCCAGGGTTCTTTCCCTGAAGGTGCCCACCGGCAAGGACATTGCCCGTGAAATGTATGAAATTGTGGAATAAGCCTGTTTTTGTTTGTTTTGTTTTGCCGAAACAGGAATTAGTGTAAAACTGGCTGCTGTGGCCGCACACATTCAATAAAAAGCAGGAAATAAGCGGGAAATAAAACGCAAAAGCTTGCATTGCGGCGGGCACATATTGTATAATGAAGCAAATTAATGGGGTACAAAATTTTACAAACAATATTGTGAACTTTGTATAATTCATAAGGGCGCTGCCCGGTGCCTTTTCAAGGGTGGTGCGCAAAATTTTGGCGGCAGGCAATTTTTTGGCCGCTGGCCGCGTGTTGCAATAGAGGTAATTACCGTGAAAAACCAACAAGAAAAAAAACAAAAGGGCAGCCCGTTTATGCTTTTTTTGAAAATCGCCGCAGCTGCTTTTGCGGTGCTGCTTGTTGTATCACTTATTAGCGGGCGCATGATGGTTTCCCGCATGGAAAGCGAGCTTGAGGCCGCAACCCAAAAGGTAGAGCAGCAAAAAGAAAAGAATGACGAGCTTTCCGCCCTGCTGAACAATGGGGACGAAAACGCCAAAATAGAGCGCATTGCCCGCGAAAAGCTGGGCTATGCCCGCCCCGGTGAGCGCATTTTTGTGGATATTACAGGCGAATAACCCGCAGCTTCGGTGGCTTTGGGTGTTGGCTTTGTATTATAAATAAGGGTATTTACACGTCATTGGTTCAGGCCAGCGCAGGGGTTTGCGCTTTTGTTGCCGGGCTTGGCAGTTTACTATTGAGGAGGATATGAAAAGTACATGCAGTTTGAGGTAGGCGAAATTTTAGATGGAAAAGTTACAGGTATCAAAAAATTTGGCGCGTTTGTACGCCTTGCCAACGGCACCACCGGTATGGTGCATATTTCAGAGGTAAGCAACGAGTATATTCAAGAGCTTACCGATGTTTTAACCGAAGGCCAGGAAGTAAAGGTTAAAGTGGTCAGCATCAGCCCGGAGGGCAAGGTGGCCCTCTCCATTAAACGCACCATGGAAAAGCCTGCAAAGCCCGCCCGGCCCGCCCGACCTGCCTTTTCAGACCACGGTAAGGTTTGGCAGCCCCGTTCTGCGGCCCAGGCTTCCGGGGAACTTTCCTTTGAAGACATGATGTCCAAATTCAAAACCCAAAGCGAAGAAAAAATAAGCGACCTTAAGCGCGTTACAGAAGCCCGCCGTGGCGGCGGTTATTCGCGTAGAAGGTAAACTGCCAAGGTTTGGCAAAAAGGGCAGCAAACAGGCTGGGGCTTTCCCGGCCTGTTTTTGTTTATGCACCGGCGGCGGCCGGCCTGCGCACAGTGGTAAATTTCTCAAAACTTTCTCACAACCCCCCTGTATTTACAGCAAAAAATACAGTATAATGAAAACATAAAGGGAGCGGGCCCTTTGCCGCCTGCTCTTTTTAATAAAAGTACAAGGGAGGCACAAGACCATGAAAACAACCTGTACCGGCCGTAAAGTAACCCTGAAAGACAGCTTCATTGAAAAAGCTGAAAAGCGCCTGGCAAAGCTGGATAAATTTTTCGATGCACAGGCAGAGGCTTTTGTAACGGTGGTGGTGGAAAAAAACTACCAGAAAGTTGAAATTACCCTTAGAGACAGCGGTTTTGTTGCGCGCGCAGAGCGCAGCGCCCCCCAAATGGAGGAAGCGCTTGACGCAGCCGCCGATGTTTTAACTAAAAATATTGTGAAGAACCGTAAAAAATTGGCCGAGCGGCTGCAGCGCCCCGTGCCGGAGGGCTATGCCGACGAGCCGGAGGAAGCGGCGTCTTACCATATTATTCGTGAAAAACGCTTTGTGGTAAAACCGGCCACGGTGGATGAGGCCATTCTGCAAATGAACATGCTGGGCCATGCTTTTTACCTCTTCCGCGATGCCGACAGCGACGAGATTAACGCGGTGTATGCCCGTAAAGACGGCAGCTACGGCCTGCTGCTGCCCGAAAAATAAAAACCATGTTTTTATATTCAAAGGGCCCTTCCCGCCTGCGGGAAGGGCCCTTTCGCTTCATGCTTTAGCATTTTTGAACCACCAGTTCTACTGGAGGGAGATAAATAATGCTTTAAAAACAGGTTTCCCCGCAGGGGAAACGCCCTGCAAAAGTGCCCTAAAAGTACGAAAGCAACTACCGGCGATGCCATTTACCCGTTTACGGGTGGCGGGGCATGTGATGCGATAATATGATTCGATGCCCCTTGAGGGGCCAAGCCGGTATCAGCCCCCCGGCATGCCGCGCGGGGCGGTTTTTCGGCGCGGCCATGGCCCTTTCCTTTTGTGCCGGAAGGGTGGCCTGCCATTGGCGGAACCGAATACAACCAACATGTTTCGTTGTAAGGGCGGCGGGGCGGCTTTGTAAAAGGAATAACCTTTTCGGTGCGCTTTCTCAGGCGCCCGCCGGTGCCGGCATTTTCCGGGTATGGCGAAAGCCCGCTAAGCGGGCTGGTATGGCTTTGGCACCCACGCGGTGCCTGCCCGCCCGCCGCATAACAGCCGCCGCCAAAGCGAAGAGCATTCGGCGGCCTGAAACCGGCACGGGGCAAATTTTAAGCGAAGCCCGGTAAAAACCAAAAAAGCCCGGCAAAAAAAGCAGGGC
>JBKEBR010000389.1:0-1848 GCA_047973285.1 Oscillospiraceae bacterium
CCAAGGGCAGCGGCCGGTGAAACGGCGCTTGCCGCCGGAAAGAGGAATTTTGGCCGGGGCGGGGCGAAAGCGGGCGGTACCTTGTGTACCTCCCCTGTGCCCGGCGGCAATGCCGCACGCCCCGCCAAGGCGCCAACAGCCCCGGCGGCGGTATGCCGGCAGGCGGCCCAGGGTGGCACAGGCCAGCTTCTGCAAAGCACGGCGCTTAGCCGCAACAAAAGGCAGAAAAGGCCCCGCCGCCCGCCCCGGGCGTAATACGGAGGAGAGCAAAATGGACCAACAGGAAACAACCGGCACCCTGCCGGTGCAGCAGGCCGCAGAGGAAGGGCAGCAGGCCCCCTGGGCCGGGGAGGATGCGCGGGGCTGGCCCGCCGGGGAAGAGGCAGAGAACGCCCCCGCTGAAGCCGCGCCCGCGCCCAAGGAAGCGGAAGCCCACCCCAAAACCGACGCCGAGTGGAAAGCCGCCCGGCAAAAGAAAGAGCAGGAGTTGCAGCGCGCGGCCACCGAAGCGGCGGCCCGCCAGCAGGCAGGCACCGACGCCGAAATTGCGAGGCGCTTTGCCGGGTACCAAAACCCCCTTACCGGGGCGCCCATTCGCACCACCAGGGAATATTTGGATGCCTTGGACGCCCAGCAACAGCTGGAGCGGGAGCAAAAGCTACAGCAGAGCGGGGTAGACCCGGGCCTTGTGAGCGAGGTAATTGCGGGCAGCCCCCTTGTGAAAAAGGCGCTGGAGCTGGAGCAGCGCGAGCAGGCCGCCAAATGGGAGCGCATTGTGGACGACCAGGTAAAGGGCATTGCCCGGCTGGACCCGGCCATTCAAAGCTTTGACGATTTGCCCAAGATGGCAAATTTTGCCGAATTTGACCGGCTGGCCCGCAGCGGCATAGACCTGGTGAGCGCTTACAAGGTGGCCAACGCCGACACCCTGGCCCAAAAGGGCGCGGCAGCCGCAAGGCAGGCGGCCATTAACGCCAGCAACTCTACCCGCCATTTGAGCCGCAGCCCCGGCGGGGCAGCCAGTGCCGAAATGGCGGAAATACCCCCCGACGCCGCCGAGGTTTGGCGGCAGATGTTCCCGGAGGACAGCCCCGAGCAGCGAAAGCGCCGGTACAACCGGTCTTTGGCGCTGTAGGCTGGGGCGGGCGCTGCTATTCCAAATTCAGGATATATTCAGTCCAGGTGCGGGCCGGCCTTTGGCGTTGCAGCGAGGGCGGATGGCCTGCCCCCGCAGCGGCAGAAATATGGCGCGTGCGCACAAAGCGGCGGGCCCAAAGGCCCGGCTTTGCGCCCGCGGCAGGGTTTGAAAACAACATTGTAAATTGTAAAAGGAGAAAACCAATGGCAGTGATTTTTAGCAAAAAAAGCGGCCTGAACGATGGCCTGTGGAAGGACATTGACCGCGCCCTGAGTGCCGTAATGCAGGATGCGGACACCGAAAAAAACACCGACGAAGAGCTGGTGAAGGCGCTGTTCAACCTGAAAAAGAGCCAGAAGTTTGGCGAGCGCACCACCGGCCTTACCAGCTTTGGCAACTTTGAAATTGTGGAGGAGGGCACCGAAGCCCCGCTGGACGATTTGCAGGAGGGCTTTGGCAAGCTGGTGGTGCACCAGCAGTTTATGAAAAAGTTTGTGTGCACCGCCGAAATGGCGGAGGACGCCGACATTGACACCATGAAAACCGACTCGGCAAACTTTATTCGCGCCTACAAGCGCAGCCGGGCGCAGTTTGCCAGCCACGCCCTTACCTGCCAGGGCTCCAGCTTTGTGTACGGCGCCAAACCGCTGGACAGAACCACTGGCGACGGCGAGTGCCTGTTTAGCGTTGCCCACAAAAGCAAAAAGAGC
>JBKEBR010000390.1:0-2338 GCA_047973285.1 Oscillospiraceae bacterium
CATTTTCTTTCCCTATCTCTTCAAGTTTTACGCCAATTTCCTCTACCTGCCTGCGGGCCTTGCCAAGATTTTCATTGCATTCCTGAATAAGCTGCGCCGCCTTGGCATACAGCGCAATTCTTTCGTCCAGTGTTATTTCTTCTGAAGACAATTTTTCAAGAATACCTTCCAGCTTTTGCATGGAATCTTCAAAGTTTATTGGTTGCTTTTCAGCCATTTTCATTCTCCGTAAAAGGTGTAATGGTTTGAACCACGCATTCCAGCTCTCCATCTTGCAGGCGCACCCCAAGCTGCTGCCCCGTGGCCAGCTGGTGAACGCTGCGAACCGGCTTTTTGTTGCTGTACAGCACACTGTACCCGCGCCCCAGTATGGAATATGGGTTTAAGCTGTTTGCAAGCTGGGCATTGGCCTGAAACCTTTTTTGCGCGCGCACAACAGCGGCCGCCTGCGCACGCAAAATTCCGGCCTTGCACACCGCCAGCTGGCGTCCACAGGCTACCGGCAGCTGCACTGCCTTTTTAAGGGCACTGTGGTTTATGGAATGCACAAGGTTATTATAACATGAATCCAGGTGCAACTGCATATTTTTTGTAATATTTTGAAAAACAACATTCATGGAGCGCAGGGTTTGAAACAGGTCCGGCAGCGCCATTTCAGCCGCTGCCGAAGGCGTAGGCGCGCGCAAATCTGCCACAAAATCCAAAATGGTAAAATCAATTTCATGCCCAATGGCCGACACCAGCGGAACCTTGGCGGCAAAGGCGGCCCGGGCAATAATTTCCGCATTAAACACCCACAAATCTTCGGCGGAACCGCCCCCTCTTGCCACAATAATAGCATCTACCCTGCCGCTCTCGCTCAGCTGCAAAATGGCATTTGCTATTTCTTTTGCGGCGCCCTCTCCCTGCACCGTAACCGGGGCAAGCAAAAATTGTATGGTGGGGTTGCGGCGGGCCGCCACCTTTAAAATATCCTGCAACGCAGCGCCGGTTTTAGAGGTTACCAGGCCAACACATTTTGGGTAGGCAGGCAGGCTTTTTTTATGCTCCGGCAAAAAAAGCCCTTCCGCCGTAAGGCGGGCTTTCAATTGTTCAAACGCTATTTGCGCGGCCCCCACGCCATCGGGGAAAAGCTCCGACACGTAAATTTGAAAAGCGCCGTCCCTTTCATACAGCGAAACACGGCACCGCGCCATTACACGCATGCCGTTTTCCGGTGAAAAAGCAAGTGCCTGGGCGTCTGAACGGAACATAACCGCTTTCACGCTGGAGGTTTCATCCTTCAACGTAAAATAGCAATGCCCCGTTTTATAATGGCGGTTGAAATTGCTTATTTCCCCACGCACGGCAATATCGGCAAGCGCGGTGTTTCCCTCCAACAAAGATTTTACATATTTATTCAAGGCAGCAACTGAAATAACTTTAGCCATGGCCGGCCTCCTTCGCCGCTATAAGCGCAACCCCCACCGCATTGTCGGAAGAAAGTGCCGGGGGTACAAAATACACATTAGGCAGGTTTTGCAGCACATATTCTGCAATTACCGTGCTTGCCATTACGCCACCGGCGCAAATTACCGGAAGGCCGGGGTATATGCTGCGCGCGTTGCAGGCAAGCTGTACCACCGTTTCGGCAATGCAAAGCAAGCAGTATTTTGCCGCATAGGCGGCATCTTTCCCCTGCCCCAGCATTGCTTCATACTGGTTTTGCAGCCCCGAAAAATGGCAATCCATCCCTTTTACATTCTCTTTGGGGCGTATGGCTTCCCCACAGGTACGGGCCAGCTGTGTAACCTTTTCCCCCGCGGGAAAGGCAAAGCCCAGTTGAACGCCCAACCGGTCTACCGCCTGGCCCGCATACAGGTCCAGGCTGGTGCCAAGGTTTTCCAAAATGGTGTAGTGCCTGCATAAAAGAAGCTCGGTTGTGCCGCCCGAAAGGTGGAACACCAGCGCCCGGCCATTTTGCAGCTTTGGCTTTTGGGTGCCGAAAAACGCGGCCGCCACATGGCCCTGCTGGTGGCTTGTATAAACAAGCGGCACCTCCAGCGCTGTGGCAAAAGCCGCCGCAAAGCTGACACCTGCCAAAAAGCAGGGCATATAGCTGCCCTGTTGGGGCCTGGGCGTTTTGGAAACCCCCACAGCTTCAATGTTTTTCAAAGCCCCGGTTTCCCTTACCTGCTGTAACAGGGCGGGCAGCGCTGCGGTATGGTGAAAAACCGCATCACTTTGGCGCAAACCAAGCTGCCCTTCTTTTACGGCAAGCAGCTGCTTTTTTGCACAAACAACCTCTTCGCCGCCGGTGGTAACCACGGCCAAAGAGGTTGCATAGTTGCTGGTATCC
>JBKEBR010000391.1:0-4783 GCA_047973285.1 Oscillospiraceae bacterium
AGCTCTTCAAACAGGGTTTTGCGGGCGTCGTTGCCCCAAATAGACAGCGTTAAGGCAACCGGCTTGCCGGCCTGCCCCGCGCTGCCTGCCTGGCTGCCGGTGGCGGCCGCCTGGCCGCAGCCAAACAGCAGCAGGCCTGCCATAACAACGCACATTGCCATAGAAAAAAGCTTCTTCATTTACAATCCTCCTTCAATTTCAGCACTCCCGCCACATATACCATGGGGGGTTCGTCTTTTTCAAGGGTACCACATAATAAACAAAAAGTTTACACACCTAATTCGATAAATAGTATATATTTTCGATATTTGAGCATTCTTCTCTTGGAGTGCCGCCCCGTTTTTGCTATACTGGAAACAAGGAAACAGCGGGCCCGGCTTTACAGGGCCGCCGCGCCCGCCCGCCTTACAGGAGGCCAGCCATGAAAGCGGAACAGTGGATTGACGTGCAGAATATTCTTGCCGAAGGCCCCGTTTGGGATGAAACGCAAGGCCTGCTGTACTGGGTGGACATCACGGGCAACCGCCTTTGGCAGCACAGCTTTGCCCTGCAAAAAACGCAAAGCCGGGTTTTTTCGCAAAACGTGGGCATGCTTTGCCTTACAAACAAGGGCAACGTGGTGGTAGCCCTCGAAAAAAGCCTTTTGCTGCTGCGGGGCGGCGGGCAAACCGTTTTGCTGGACAATGTGGAGGCCGCCCTGCCCCGCAACCGCTTCAACGACGGCAAGCCCGACGCCGCGGGGCGCCTTTGGCTGGGCACCATGCACCGCGAGGCAAAGCCCGGGCTCGCCGCCCTGTACCAAATTGGCCGGGGGGGCAGCTGCCGGCAGGTTTTTGGCGGGGTTACCGTTTCAAACGGCCTCGCCTTCAGCCCCGACAACCGTTTTCTTTATTATGTAGACACCCCCTGCGGCTTTTTGTACCGCTTTGATTTTGACCTTGCCACCGGCGCCCTGGAAAACAAAACACCGCTGATTGACTACCGCAACGAACCCGGCAGCTTCGACGGCATTGCCGTGGACAGCCAGGGCAGCATTTGGGCCGCCCACTGGGGCGGCTTCGGCGTAAGCCGGTGGGACCCCGCCACCGGCCGCAAGCTGGGCTTTGTCTCTCTGCCGGTGCCCAACGCCACCTGCTGCTGCTTTGCGGGCGAAGGCCTGACAGACCTTATTATTACCACCGGCACCGGGCGGGACGCTGCCCTGAAACAGCAGTACCCCCTGCAGGGCAGCCTTTTTGTTTGCCGCACCGACACCGCGGGCCTGCCCGCAAACAGGTACGCCGAATGAGGCGGCGGTTTTCTTTGCAGACAAAGCTGCTTGCCTTTATTATTCCCCTGATTGCCGCGCCCCTTATTATCAGCATTGCCATTACCTACAACATGCAGATGCAGCGCCAAAAAGAGCAGTCGGAAAGCTTTATGGCCAGCATTTTGGCCCAGGTAATCAACAACCTGGACCGGTACACGAAAGAGCTGAACAGCCTTTCGCTGATGCCTCTGATGAACGACGATTTTTTGGATATTTTTCGCAGGCGGCAGGCGGGCAGCAATGTTTTGCCCACCTACGACGAGGCCCTCTCCATCAGCCGGTTCAATGTTTCGCTGATGCTGGAGCGCAGCGAAATAAAGGGCTACCTGCTGTTTTGCCCCAATGGGGAGCTGTTTTCCAGCTCCGACTTTGAAACCGGCGCCCGCTGGCTGCCCGAGCAGGAAACCTGGATGGACATTGCCCGCGCGGGCGAGGGCGCCCTGGTGTACCTGCCGCCCAACATTCCGCAGTATTACACCGCCAGCTCCGAATACGTTGTGTCGGTGGCCCGCCTCATCCGCGACCCCGTTACCTTCCAGGAGCTGGGTTTTGTGAAGATTGATTTGACCAACAGCGGCTTTCGCAAAATTTTGTACCTCGACGGCAACGAGGACATTCTGTTTTACCTGTACAGCAAAAACAACCAGCTTATTTACCCCCATGCGCTGGGGCAGGCCTTTATTCCCAAAGACAAGTTTCTGGAGATAAACGGCCGGGACTTTTTGGTGGACACCAGCACCTCCGATTATTCGGGCCTGGCGGTTTACATGCTGTACCCCTACGATGAATTCCAGCGGGATATACGCCACCTTACCACCACCATGCTGCAAATTGCGATGGTCTCCCTGACGCTTTCCTGCCTGCTGTGCATTGTCATCAGCCACCGCATTACAAAGCCCATCCGCGCGCTGAAAAGCAACATGTTCGCCTTCAGCCAGGGGAATTTGGCGGTGCGTGCCGTTGTGGACAGCCGGGATGAAATAGGCGCCTTGGCGAAGGATTTCAACCACATGGCCACCCGCATACAGCGCTTGATAAAAGAAAAATACCAAATTGAGCTGAACCGCCGCGAAGCGGAAATTTTAATGCTGCAAAGCCAGATTAACCCGCATTTTTTGTACAACACCCTCGAGACCATCAGCATGAGCGCCATGAGCCATGACGACATTGAAACCTCCGACATTGTTACGCGGCTGGGCAAAATGCTGCGGTATTCCATATCGGTTCAAAAGGAACTGGTTTTTTTAAAGGCCGAAATTCAGTTTGTGGAGGATTACCTGGCCCTGCAGGTAATTCGCCTTGGGAACAAGCTTCATTTTGAAATAAAGATGGACGCCAACCTGGAGGAATGCCTGGTGCCAAAGCTTATTTTGCAGCCCTTTGTGGAAAATGTTGTAATGCACGCCCTGGGCAAAAACGCCGTACACCTGCAGCTGCACGCCTACACCACCCGCGAAAACCTGCTGCTGCAAATACAGGACAACGGCGTTGGCATAAGCAAAGAGCGCCAAAAAGAGATTAAAACCAAAATGTACGGAGAGGAGGTTGTGCCGCCGGCCCAAACCGGCTACGGCAGGTAGGGCGGGGGGATTGCCCTGCGCAACGTGCACCAGCGCATACGAATGCTGTTTGGGGCCCCCTATGGCGTAACCATGAAAAGCAGCCGGAAATACGGCACGGTTTTTGAGCTGTGCCTTCCGCTTATTTGGGGCAATACCGAAGGAGATATGGAGCAAAATGAAACGGATCATGCTGATTGAGGACGAGGCCGTTATACGGGCCGGCCTGAAAAAAATGATTGAACAGGTAATTGGCGGCTACACGGTGTGCGCCGAGGCGGCCGACGGGCAGCACGCCCTGCGGCTGCTGGAGCGCGCCCACCCCGACGCGCTGGTTACCGACATAAAAATGGCCGGGCTGGACGGGCTTGCCATGATTGCCAAAATTCGCAACCAAAAGCAGAGCCTGCCCATTATCATCATCAGCGGCTATTCCGACTTTCGCTATGCCAAAACCGCCATTGAATACGGCGCCATTGCCTACCTTGTAAAACCCGTAGACAGAATTGAACTGATGCAGGCCTTGGCGCGGGCCTGCCCGGAGGCGGAGGAGGACGCCGAGGACAAAAATGGGAATTTGGCCGTGCAGCAGGCCAAGGCGCTGATTAAAAAACAGCTGGGAAGCGAAATTTCCCTCCACTCTATTGCCGATGAAATTGGGCTGAACCACCAGTACCTGTCGGCGTTGTTCAAAAACCATACCGGCAAAAATTTTTCCAAGTTTGTAACCGAAAAACGCATGGGCATGGCCAGAAAAATGCTGCGGGAAAGCAACCTTAAAATTTACGAGGTGGCCGACCTTTGCGGGTACCGCAGCATAAAACATTTCAACAATGTGTTTAAGGAATTTGAAAACTGCACCCCCACGGAATACCGAAACAGGCGGTAACCCGGCCCGCAAAACCGGCGCGGGCGTGCACAAAATAAACTGCGCCGCACGCGGCGCACGCAAAACAAAACAGGGGCTCCCTTCGGAGCCCCTGTTTTGTTTCTTGTATGCAGCGGCGGGGGTTGCAAACAGCCGCTGTATTTTTTAAAAAGAGGCCATGGTCCCCTTCAAATCTTGGTAAATTTGGCGGTACAGCCCATAGCTGTGGTTGTACCGGCGGTGGTTTTCGGCAATGGGCGCTATTTTTTCATCCAGCACATTCCATTTTTTGATGTCCTCAATGGCCAGCAGGCCCGTGCCAAGCCCGGCCAGCATAACGTCTCCCAAATTGGCCTCCACGTCGTGCAGCGGGCAAACAACATTGTACCCCGTAACATCCGCAAAAATTTGCCGCCACAGGCGGGAACGGCTCACCCCGCCCGCCAGCAGAATGGTATCCCCCAAATCGGCGCCGGCCGCCTCAATGGTGTGCCGAAGGGAATAGGCCACCGCCTCCAGAAAAGCGCGGTAAATATGCGCCTTTGTATGCACAAGCGAAAGGCCGTAAATAACCCCTTTAGCGTTGGTGTCCCACAGGGGGCTGCGCTCCCCCATAAAGTAAGGCAGCACCACCAGCCCTTCAGCGCCGGGTTCAATGGTTTCGGCCTCTTTGTCCAGCAAAAAATATGCCCCCGGCCCGCCACTGCTTTCAACTGCCTTTTCGGCCTCTCCAAAGGTATCCCGGAACCACTTTATAACGGCCCCCGCCGTGGCGCCTCCTCCAAAAGAGTAATCCAGCTTTTCGGGCCGGTACACATAGGGCCAGGCAATTAATTCTTTTGCCGGTATGGGCTCGGCGTGCACAAAGGCGGCGCACATGGAGGTGCCAATGGCCGCGGCAAACCGCCCCTCTTCAAAAATTCCCATTCCAAAATGGGCCACGCCGCAGTCTACCCCGCCCGCACAAACCGGCGTCTCAGGCGCAAGGCCAAGCTCGGCGGCAACACCGGGGGCAAGCGTGCCCACAATGTCGCTGGAGGCAACCAT
>JBKEBR010000392.1:0-4344 GCA_047973285.1 Oscillospiraceae bacterium
CGGCGCCCTGCAGCATGGCCGCCACCTCGGTGGCCTCGCTTTTGTATTCAATGGTAAGGTCTGTTTCGGGGTTCAGCCCGTTTTGGGTAAGCACGTAATTCAGCACATATTCGGGGGTTTGGCCCTTGCCGGTGGTGTATACGGTTTTTCCCTTCAAATCTGCCACAGACTGAATGGTGTCGCCGGTTTCAAGCACATACAAAACACCCAGGGTGTTGATGGCCGCCACCTGAATTTTGCCTTCGGTTTTGTTGTACAGGGTGCTGGCCAGGTTGGCCGGAATGGCCGCCACGTCAATTTCGCCGCTGATAAGCTTTGCGGTTACCTCGTCGGCCGCGCCGAACATTTCCACCGAATAGGTGTGCTTGGTTTGCCCCGCCTCGGCGTCGCTCATCAATTTTACCATGCCCATGGTGGTGGGGCCCTTCAGGCCCGCAATGCGGAAGGTGGTAGGCTCTGCCGCCGGGGTGCTTGCGGGAAGGGAAGCGCTTTCCGAAACGGTGCTTTGCACCGCCGAGGTGGAGGACGCCGCCGTGCCGCAGCCTGCAAATACCGCTAAGGCCAGCAGCAGCGAAAGGCCGATTGCCAGTTTATTTTTCATGGTGAACACTCCTTGTGCGGGGCTTTTGCCGCCCCGTGCCGTTGGGCCGCGGCATACGGGGCTTTTTACCCGCTGCGGCCAGTTTTTGTTTACTATACCGGTTTACTATACTATAATGTTAATTAAATAACTGTTGCAATTGCAACAAAACAAAAAGTTTTTTGCCGAAAGGAAACGCCGATGGACTACCCGCTTGCCCTGCTGCTGAAAACCCCCCTGTTTGCCGGGCTTACCGAAAGCCGGCTGCAAAGCCTGCTGCCGCTGCTGGCCCCCCAAAGCAGGCAGTACCAAAAAGGGGAAATTGTTCTGATCGCCGGGTACGAAAACCGCGACATTCTGGTGGTAACCGAAGGCCGGGCCGAAGCGGTGAAGGAAACCGGCGGCGCCCCCTTTACGGTGGCCCGCCTTGGGCCGGGCGGGGTAATTGGCGACGTGCTGGCGGGCAGCCACACCAAAAGCCCCGTAACCGTAAAGGCGCTTACCCCCTGCTGCCTGCTTGCCTTTAAATATTCCCTTTTTTTGCAGCCGCCGGGGGCCGACCCCGCCCTGCACCGCCTGCTGCTTACCAACCTGGTTGCCCTGATTGCCGACAAATATTTTGCCCTGAACGAGCGGGTGGACCTTTTGCTGGTGCACGGCCTGCGCCGCCGTTTGGCGGCCTACCTGTTGGCCGAGGCCGAGCGGGCGGGCAGCGCAAGCTTTGCCATTGCGTACAACCGGGCGCAGCTTGCCGCCCACCTTGGGTGCGAGCGCAGCGCCCTTTGCCGGGTGCTTTCGGCCATGGTGCGGCAGGGCCTTGTGCAAACCGGCCGCGCCCGCTTTACCCTTTTGCAGCCGCAGGCCCTGCGCGCCCTGCTGTAAGGCCCGTTTTGCCCGTTTGCGTTGTAACCCCGCCCGCTTTAAGGTATAATGGCAGGGTAAATACTGATTGGCCTGTACCACAAAGGGAGGGTTCGGTTTTTGAAAAAGCCAGTTTTGTACATTGTAATTCCCTGTTATAACGAGCAGGACGTTCTGCCCATTACCAACGTTTTGTTTTTAGACAAGCTGCAAAGCCTGATTGACGCCGGGCGCATTGCCGGCGAAAGCCGGGTGCTGTTTGTAAACGACGGCAGCAAAGACAAAACCTGGGGCATCATTCAAAATTTAAGCCGCGAGAACGAGCATTTCGAGGGCATCAGCCTTTCGCGCAACCGGGGCCACCAAAACGCCCTGCTGGCGGGCCTGATGACCGCCAAGGACCTGGCCGACATTACCATTTCGATAGACTGCGACGGCCAGGACGACATAAACGCCATGGACGGCATGCTTGCTGAATATGAAAACGGCTGCGATGTGGTGTACGGGGTGCGCAGCAAGCGCACCACCGACAGCTGGTTTAAGCGCACCAGCGCCGAAAGCTTTTACCATGTTATGAACGCCCTTGGGGCCAATGTGGTGTTCAACCACGCCGACTACCGGCTGCTGAGCCGCCGCGCCCTGCAGGGGCTGGCCGAATTTAAAGAGGTAAACCTGTTTTTGCGGGGCCTGGTGCCGCTGGTGGGGTACCGTTCCTCCAGCGTGTATTACGAGCGCCACGAACGGCTGGCGGGCGAAAGCCACTACCCGCTGAAAAAAATGCTGGCCCTAGCCTTCGATGGCATCACCAGCCTTTCGGTGAAGCCGCTGCGGCTGATTACCTGGCTGGGCATTGTTTATTGCCTTGCAAGCTTTGTTGCCATTGTTATTGCCTTTGTGCAGCACTTTTTGGGGCAAACCATTGCCGGGTGGAGCAGCACCTTCTGCGCCATTTTGTTTATGGGGGGCGTTCAGCTTTTGTCGCTGGGCATTATTGGCGAGTATGTGGGCAAAATTTACACCGAAACCAAGGCCCGCCCCCGGTTTATTGTGAGCGAAAAAACCTATGAAGAGAACGCGGAAGACCGCCATGATTGAGCACATTCTGTTTGATTTGGACGGCACTTTAACCGACCCCGCCGACGGCATTACCGGCTCTGTGGCCCATGCGCTGAAGCACCTTGGCCACCCGCCCGCCCCCCGCGAGGAGCTGGAGCGGTTTATAGGCCCGCCGCTGGACGAGGCCTTTGGGGGCTTTTACGGCTTTAGCCCGGAAAAAATTGAAAAGGCGGTACTGCTTTTCAGAGAATATTTTTCCGAAAAGGGCATTTGGGAGAACGAGGTTTTCCCCGGCATTCCCGAAATGCTGGCCGCCCTGCGCGGGCAGGGCAAAACCCTGCACATTGCCACCAGCAAGCCCACGGTATTTGCAAAGCAAATACTGGAGCGTTTTAACCTTGCGGAATTTTTTACCATTGTGGAGGGCAGCCCCCTTACCCACAACGGTTTGCCCAAAGGGCAGGTGGTGGAGGCCGTGCTGAAAGCGGGCGGCATTGCGCCCGAGCATTCCATTATGGTGGGCGACCGCCGGCACGACGTGGCCGGTGCCCATGAAAACAGC
This sequence comes from Oscillospiraceae bacterium, assembly GCA_047973285.1. GTDB lineage: Bacteria > Bacillota > Clostridia > Oscillospirales > Ruminococcaceae > JAAYCI01. Next base: position 3,060 of record JBKEBR010000392.1, read on the forward strand.
CTGCCCGCCGTTGGGGTATTGTTTGGCTATGGCAGCCGCGAAGAACTGCAGGCAGCCGGGGCCGATTATATTGCCGCGGATGTGCCCGCCCTGCAAAGCCTGCTTTTAAAAATTACCGCGTAACATTTTACCCAAAACCGCCCGCCCGTAAGGCCGGGCGGTATTTTAGCCCCGAAAGGAAATTGACATTTATGCCAAAACAACAATGGCGCGGCGGCGCGCTGCTGGCCCCGGTGCCCCCGGTGCTGGTTACCACCGGCACCTTTGAAGCCCCCAACGTGTGCACCGTTGCCTGGTGCGGCATGCTGAGCACCAAGCCCCCCAAAACCTATGTTTCGCTGCGGCCAAGCCGCTATTCCCACGAGCTGGCTTTGCAAAGCAAGGAATTTGTAATTAACCTGCCGGTGGCCGCCCTGGTGCGCAGCATAGACCGCTGCGGCGTAAAAAGCGGCCGCGACGAAAACAAATTTGAAACCTGCCGCCTTACCGCCGAGCCCGCCAGCGTTGTGGCCCCGCCCTTAATTGCCGAGTGCCCGGTGGCGGTAGAATGCCGGATAGAACAGGTAATTCCCCTTGGCAGCCACGACATGCTGCTGGCGGAAATTGTGGCGGTGGATGTGGACCCGGACCTTATAGATGAAAAGGGCCGGTTGAACCTTGCAAGGGCGGGGCTTGCCGCCTATGCCCATGGCGAATATTTTGCCCTTGGCAAAAAAATTGGCAGCTTTGGCTTTTCGGTGCGCAAGCGGCGCCGCCCAAACGGCAGCGGCGGCAAGCGGAAATAGGTGCCCGCACCGCAGCGGCTTCCTTTTGTAGGGTGTCCAGGAGCCAAGTTTTTTATTGCCCCGCCCGGCTTTATTCCTTTGCAAAAAAACAGCCCCGCATAAAATGGGGGCCAAGCTGCCAATAAAAAAGCGCCCTCGTTTTCAAAGGCGCTTTGGCAGGTATTGGCGGCAGGGGCTTTGCCCGGTTCAATGGCAAATTCTCCCAAATTTTTGTCAATTCATTTTGGCATACTGGCTGGCAAACTCAAATTCTTATTCCACATAGCTTATTAAAACATGGCGCCGCTAAGCATGGCTTAGCGACGCTTTTTTGTTATTTACCGGCCGCCCTTTTTAAGCAAAGCCGCGCGAACAACGCCTTTGGGGTCTTTAACAAGAAGAATTACCAGCCAGATAACCAGCCCCAGAGCCACAACAGACAGCCCCAAGTATAGGTCGTTGATCATATCTTCCAGCGGCGGTGTAAAAAACTCCGCCTGTAATTCGGCCTATTCAAAAAC
>JBKEBR010000393.1:0-7384 GCA_047973285.1 Oscillospiraceae bacterium
CGTCAAAAAAACAACAATCGGGCGGCACTGTAAAAACAAAAAGCGGCATGAACCGTGCCGCAACCGCTAAAAGCAACACAAGCGGCAAAATGCCTTGACCCGCCCCGGCGGCGGTGGTATACTGCCAGTGAGTAATCAATGGCTAACGGGTGGCGCAAAGGGCAGCGGGCAGGCTGCCTGTTTTTTTGCCATAGGTTAGCAATTGCTAACAAGTGAGCGGCCCTGCGCGCCGCGCGCCGGCGGCGGTTTGCCGCGGGGGCAGGGCCGCATGGGTATTAAGAAAGGGGTTTTTGCTTTGAACAAAGAGGAAAAACGCAAAACAGGCACCGCCCGCCTGTGGGAGCTTGCCTCCACACAAAAGGGGCTGGTGGCGGGGGCGTGCATATTGTCGGTGGTTAGCGTACTGGTTTCGTTTTTGCCGTTTGTGGCCATTTACTTTATCATTCGCGAGCTTTTGGCCAACGCGGCAAACCTTGCGGCGCTGAATGGCCCGCTGATGGTGCGCTACGGCTGGCTGGCCTGCGGCGGCGCCGTGGGGGCCATTGCGCTGAATTTTGCGGCGCTTATGTGCTCTCACTTGGCGGCCTTTAAAACGCTGTACCACCTGAAACTGGAATTTACCCGCCACCTTGCCTCGCTGCCGCTGGGCTTTCATACCCACAATTCCACCGGCAAGCTGCGCAAAATTGTGGACGAAAACATTGAAAAGCTGGAGGGTTTTATTGCCCACCAGCTGCCCGATTTGGTGGGCTCGTTTGCAACGCCGGTGGTGGTGCTTGTTATTTTGCTGGCGGTAGACTGGCGCCTGGGCCTGGCGGCGCTGGTGCCCATTCTGCTTTCTTACGTGGTGCAAATGGTGGCCTACGGGGGCGGCAGGTCCCGCGAGTTTATGAAACAATACCAAGACGCCATGGAGGACATGAACAACAGCTCGGTAGAATATGTGCGGGGCATTTCGGTGGTAAAGGCCTTCAACCAAACCATTTTTTCCTTCCGCCGGTTTTACAATTCCATCCACGCCTATACCGAGTTTGTGTACAGCTACACCAAAAGCTTTCAGGGTGCCATGGCCACCTTTATGGTCATTGTGAACAACGTGTACCTGCTGGTGCTGCCGGTGGGCATTTTGCTGTACGGCGGCGCGCAGGACTATGGCAGGTACGCCCTGGCGGTGCTGTTTTACCTTATTTTCTGCCTTTCCATTACCGCGCCCTTTACCAAGCTGATGTACGTTTCCAGCGGCATGACCCAAATTGCCGACGGCATTACCCGCATGGACCGCATTTTAGACACACAGCCCCTGCCCAAGGCGCAGCAGCCCCAAACGGCGGCGGGCAGCGATATTGTGTTTGACAAGGTTTCCTTCAGCTACAACGGCGAAGGCGAGGCCGAGGCCATTTCAGAGGTTAGCTTTGCCGCCCCCCAGGGGCACATCACCGCGCTGGTGGGGCCCTCGGGCAGCGGCAAAAGCACCATTGCCCATTTAATTCCCCGCTTTTACGACGTGGCCGCGGGCAGCATTTCCATTGGCGGGGTGGATATACGCGAAATGGACAACGACTACCTGCTGCAAAAGGTGAGCTTTGTATTCCAGGATGTATTTTTGTTCAAGCAAAGCGTGCTGGACAATATTAAGGTGGGCAACCCCGAAGCCACCGAGGAGCAGGTGATGGCGGCGGCTAAGGCCGCCCAGTGCCACGACTTTGTGCAAAAGCTACCAAGCGGCTACCACACGGTAATTGGCGCCGAGGGGGTACACCTTTCGGGCGGCGAAAAGCAGCGGCTGGTTATTGCCCGGGCCATATTGAAAAACGCCCCTATTCTGGTGCTGGACGAGGCCACCGCCTTTGCCGACCCGGAAAACGAGCACAAAATACAAAAGGCCTTTGAGGTGCTGATGCGGGACAAAACCGTTATTATTATTGCCCACCGCCTTTCCACCGTGCGCGGGGCGCACAACATTATTGTGCTGGAGGAGGGCCGGGTGGCCGAGGCCGGCACCCACAACGCGCTGCTGGCCGCGGGCGGGCGCTACAGCCGCATGTGGCAAAGCTACACCAGCGCCATCAACTGGGACATTACCGCCGAAGGAGGGGCAAACGCATGAAAACCATAAAACGCCTTTTGCATTTGAGCGAGCAGGGCTACAAAGACCTGAAAGGGGCGGTGCTGGCCTGTGTGCTGGCAAACCTTACGCTGCTGCTGCCCTTTATGGTGCTGATGCAGGCCATTACCACCCTGGTAGACCCCTTTATTACCGGCGCGCCCTTAAACACCGGGCGGCTGTGGGTGCTGTTTGGCCTTGGGGTGCTGGCCGCCGCCCTGTATTTTGTTGCCTATTGCAACGAGTACGACAAAACCTACACCACCGCCTACGGCGAGTGCGAAACCATACGGGTGGACGTGGCCGAAAAAATGCGGCGGCTGCCCCTCAGCTTTTTCAACCGCAAAGACCTTTCCGAGCTTACCACCAACATTATGGGCGACTGCGCCAACGTGGAGCACACCATGAGCCACCTGGTGCCCTCCATGCTGGCCAACATTATCACCATTTCCTTCGCCTGCCTAATGCTGGCCCTTTACAACTGGCGCATGTCGCTGGCTATTTTTTGCACCCTGCCGGTGTGCTTCGGCATTATTTTTGCCAGCAAAAAAATACAGGCAAAATACGGGGAAAAGCATGTAAAGGCAAAGCTGCGGGTGTCGGACCAGGTGCAGGAATACCTGGACGGCATTAAGGTGGTAAAGGCCTTTGGCATGGAGGGGGAGAAATCGGCGGCGCTGAAAACCGCCATGCAGGATATGATGAGGGAGGCCATGCGCTTTGAGGCCATTGCCGGGGTGTTTGTGGTAACCGCCCAAATGCTGCTGCAGCTGGGCACCGGGCTGGTAATTTTGGTGGGGGTTTACCTGCTTTTGGGGGGCGGTATTGGCATTGTGCCCTTTTTAACCTTTGTAATGGTGAGCGTTAAAATTTACGCGCCCATTACCACCTTAATGACCCTGCTGCCCGAATTTTTCTACCTGCTGATTGCCACCCGCCGCATGCAGGCCCTGCGCGAAGAGCCGGTGATGGAGGGCCGCGAGGATGTAACGCTGCCAAACTGCAACATAGAGCTGAACAATGTAACCTTTGCCTACCGCGACACCCCGGTGCTGCAAAACGTAAGCATGCAGGTGCCCCAGGGGCAGGTAACCGCGCTGGTGGGCCCTTCGGGCAGCGGCAAAAGCACCGTTTCCCGCCTGATTGCCCGTTTTTGGGACGTAAACGACGGCAGCATTACCATTGGCGGCGAAAATGTGCGGGAGGTAGACCCCGAGCGGCTGATGAGCTATATGTCGTTTGTGTTTCAGGATGTGGTGCTGTTTGACGATACGGTGTACAACAACATTCGCCTTGGCCGCATGGACGCCACCGAGGAAGAGGTGTACCATGCCGCCAAAATGGCCCGCTGCGAGGAGTTTATACAAAAAATGCCCGAGGGCTACCAAACCCGAATTGGCGAAAACGGGTGCGAGGTTTCAGGGGGCGAGCGGCAGCGCATTTCCATTGCCCGGGCCCTTTTGAAAAACGCCCCCATTGTGCTGCTGGACGAAGCCACCGCCAGCCTTGACCCGGAAAACGAGCTGCAAATTCAGCAGGCCATTTCAGAGCTGGTGCGGGGGCGCACCGTTTTGGTCATTGCCCACCGGCTGCGCACTGTGGCCGGGGCCGACAACATTGTGGTGCTGGACGGCGGCAAAGTGGCCGAGCAGGGCAGCGGGCCCGAGCTGCTGCGGCAAAACGGCCTGTTTGCCCACCTGTACCAAATTCAAAAGGAAAGCCTTGGCTGGACGGTGGGGGCGTAACCGCCTTTGCCGCGCGGGCAATGCAATGGCGATGAAGCAGCACGGCGGCAGGCGGGGAACAAAGGCCCTGTAAGGGCGCTCTGCCGCCGCCCTGCCTTTCGAAGGGGCGCTTCGCATTTTTCTGCCCTGCTGCCCAAAAAAGCAAGGGCGGCGGGAAAAACCAATGCAAAAATGTGTGGCCGGGCGGGCAATTTTTACTTTTTGCTTTGCCGGTGCCTGCCGTTAAGGCAAACGGCATGTTCAAAAGCCGGGCCTTCCGGCACAGCAAAACCGCCCTGCCGGAAAGCCCGGCAGGGCGGTTTTATACTGTTGTAAGAAGCTCACCGGCAGCGCTGCCGGTGGAAAGAAATGCTTTAGCTTTTAGCAGGGGCGAAGCGAGATGACAAATACTGAACGGTCGGTTTGCAATTTTAGGAAAAGAGCGTAAAGCGCTGCTTTGGCAGCCGTGGGGCGAGTGGTGCAAGCGAAAGAATTTTCAGTGCGTTTTGAGATGCCGGCCGGTGTCATGCCCTTCCAGGGCTATTCATATCTCCGGCTTGGCCGAAGGTTTTGACGGAAAGGCCAGGGGCAGGGGCTCAGCGGTTCATTTCGCTGAAATCTCCCTTGTCGTGGGCTTTGATAATGCGGCTGAGCTCGTTGTAGTCGGAGGAGGGCAAATCGCCGGGAATGGTATTTTTCACCGCCGCCGCCGCGTTGCCGAATTTTTGGGCAACCTCGGCGTCGCCGGTGTTCAACAGGCCAAACAGCACCCCCGAAACAAAGGCGTCGCCGCTGCCAATGCGGTCTACCACGTCAATGTTCTGGTAAGGGGGCTCGGAATAAAAGCGGTCGGTTTCGGCGCTGTACATAAGCGAGCCAAAGTTGTGGCTGCGGGGGCTGTTTACCTGCCGCTGGGTGCTGGCCACCAGCTTAATATTGTACTCTTTGCAAAAGCCGCGCATAATTTCTTCCATGGTGCCGCTGCGCTGCATCATGCGGCGGCAGGTTTCTTCCGAAATAAACAGAATGTCGATGTAGGGCAGCAGCGAGGTAATGGTTTCGCGGGCCAATTCCTCGCTCCACAGCGAAGCGCGGAAGTTTACGTCGAAGCTAATCAGGCTGCCCGCCGCCTTAAAGCGCTTGATAAGCTCGGTGGCAACGCTGCGCACATGGGGCGAAAGAGCCATGGTAATGCCGCTGGTGTGGAAGCAGCGCACCCCCTCGAAGGCGGCGGCGGGAATTTCGTCCAGCGCAATGCGGGTGAAGGAGGAGCCGCGGCGGTCGTAAATAACCGAGGGCTTGCGGGGCGCGGCGCCGCTTTCGTAGTAGTAAATGCCAAGGCGGGCGTCTTCGCTTTCGTCGTACAGCAAATAGTCGTCGGAAACACCCACAAAGCGGGTGCGGTTTTTAATATAGACGCCAATTTCGTTGGCGGGCAGGCGGGTGATAACCCCGGTGCGCAGGCCAAGCAGCGAAACACCCGAAGCAACGTTTAATTCCGAGCCGCCGGCGTGCTTTTCAAACAGTTCGCCGCGGGCAATGCGCTCGGCGCCGGGGGCCGAAAGCCGCAGCATAATTTCGCCAAAGGTAAGCAGGTCAAATTGGTAAGACATTTCACACCTCTTCAAAGTTTTGCCGCCTTTGCAGCGGGGCGGCCCGGCCTTTGCCGGGTATACAAAAAAATCCCTTTTATTATAGCATTTTTACCACAAAAAAGAAAAGGGATAACCGGCGAAAATGCAAAGTAAAATGCAGGATGGGCCGGTGCGGCGCGGGGAAAAGAAAAAGCAGGCTTTAAAGGGAAGTGAATTTTGCGAGTTTCTTCCGGGGCGCTGCAAGCGCCCTGCTTTTGAATTTTGCCCCAGCTTTGGCAGCAAGCAGAAAAATGGAAAGGAAAAAATGGTGCTTCCATAAAGTTTTAAGTTCATTTTTTCGCACATAAAAATTTATGCGTTGGTTCCTTTTTTATACAGTAGATTTTAACCTGTAGCAGGTTTTGCACCTTCTCCTTAGATTTTAACCTGTGGCAAGTTTTGTACCTTTTCCTTGGCGCTGCAAGCGCCCTGCTCTTGACCTTAAAAAGCAAAAGAAAATATAAATCTTCTTTTGTTGCAAAAGAACAAATAAAGCCATCCAAACTTCCAAAGCCTTTGGCTGTGCCTTTATTTCAAATGCGGCGGCGTAAAAAAATACGAATGTCTCAAGGTACTGTTTTGTGTTTTTTTTGCGGTTTGGCTCAGAAATTAAGATGCCCGGCATCAACGCCAAACCGCATGCAGCAAACCGCCGGGCCTTACTTAATTGGTAAACAAGCGGCCATTGCTGCTGGTGGCCGCAACATATTAGCGTTGGGGGGCCGGGGGCCTTCGCAACACCCCCGGGCCTTTTGGTTCTTTTGGGCACAAAAGAACAATACAAACATTTAAAAACTCAAATATGGTATACTGCCAATAAAATACCCGCCCAGCTGTGTCGGTGTTATGCAGCAGTTTATGGATGAACTGAACTCTATGGGGTACAATGTACAGGTAAACGTAATATCAGGCCGGGAAGGCTATAACAACAATGCCGCTGGAAATAAAACATGGGCAGGAAGGGAACCAGTGAAATGAGAGCACCCAAAGAAAAAAGAAAGAAATTGGTGCAAATTCCGTGGCACGCATTTGAAGACCTTGAGTATACAGAAATGATAGAGGCTTACAAAGAAGAATTCGGAGATTATGTTCGTGATGGATGTACTGTTTTGCAGAGCGTTCATAGAGAACTTCTTGAAGCTGAACTGGATGTGTCGGAAAGCGGCCTTGAAAAAGCGATTATTATTATAGCTGCCATGTTGTTTGAAATGGAACACAATGCGGTAGAACCGGAAATAGCCTACGAGGCCTACCGGGATATACAAGACCTTCTCACCGGCGAGTACGACCATTTAATGGCAGAGCAAGACCGCAAAGATTTGCACGAGGATATCACCACCATTCTTACCTACCTTAACCTGCACCCGGAGTTAAAAGAAGGCGAAGATATTGAAATTCGCGACAAACTCCATTTTTACGACTCTTACCAATAAGTGCTCACACCAACCCGCGGGGAAACCTCCCCGCGGGTTTTCAAATGTGGTATACTGCCAAGGTTTAGGGCTTTTACGCCTGTATTTAAAATGCGGCGGCGTAAAAAAATACGAATGTCGCAAGGTACTGTTTTGTATTTTTTAGGCGGCGCAACATCTTGGCGCCCGGGGTCCGGGGGCCTTCGCAACACCCCCGGGCCTTTTGGTTCTTTTGGGCACAAAAGAACAATACAAACATTTAAAAACTCAAATGTGGTATACTGCCAATAAAAACAGCCGAAAGGCTTGCAATATTAAATGACGCGAAAGTTTCCATTGCTTCCAATGCCGAAAAATTAAGCTAGCGGGGCAGGTTAACATTGATAGTGAAGGAACGAAGTTGAATTTTGAAGGATGGGTGGGCCCTGAAAATGGGGTTATAAGGTCTTGGTATCCAATTATTAACGGGGAGAAATGAAGATGAACAATAAAAAAATAATTTTTGGTGAA
>JBKEBR010000394.1:0-6353 GCA_047973285.1 Oscillospiraceae bacterium
CCCTCCCCGGTAAATACAAACAGCGTTTCATTCTGGTGGGCGGCGTTCAGGCTGCGGATGCTTTCGGCCAGGGTATCAAGGCCTTTTTCCGCCGCTATTCTGCCCACGTACAAAAAAATTGTTTTTCCCGCACCGCCCAGCGCCGTCCGCACCGCCTCTGAACGGCGGCCGGGGTGGAAGCATTCGGCGTCTTCCCCGCTCGACCATCCGCCAAGCCCCGACAACCCGCGCTCGGCAAGCTCGTACAGCGTGTGCTCTGAGGTGCAAAGGTTCATTTCGGCAAAGCCGTGGAACCATTTTAAGTAGCCCCAAATGGCCTTGTTCAGGGAATGCAGGTTGTAAAAATTGAGGTAGCGGTTGTAGTTTGTGTGGTACGACATTACAATGGGCAGCCCCAGCTCCTGCGCGGCCCGTAGGCCGCTCCAGCCAACGCCCAGCTCGGTTGCAATGTGCACAACATCGGGGCGGAAAGCCGCAAGCTCCTTCACAATTTTGTGCTGCGCGGGGAAGGCAAGGCTGCATTCCGGGTACACCCGGGGGGAAATGCCCTTAAAGCGCAGCACCGGGTATTTTGTTTCGTCGCAGGGCTGGCCCTGGTAATCGGGCGCGAAAAAAATATGTTCAATGTTGTTTTTGTGCAGGTAATTGCTGAGGTAGTGAAAGGTATTGGTAACACCGTTTACCTGCGGGTAAAAGGTGTCGGTAAAATAGGCAATTCGCACGGCGGTCAACCCCTGTCTTTTTTATTTACACCATGTGTACAGAAAGCCCGGCCTGTTCAAGGGGCTCTTCTGCAACAGCCGGTTTTGGCACGGCGGCCAGCAGCGCGGCGGCTTGTACGCAGGCGCGAATGCAGCAGGTAAGGTCGCTGTGGTAAGAGGGGGGCTGCGCAAGGTATTCGTTGTGCAGCCCGGTGAACCGGCCGTACACAAACCCGGCGTCCACCTCGCCCTGCTCGGCTTCAACCCCGGCGCCGGTTTCGCCGAAGGCGTCGTAGTTTTCCAGAAAATAGCGGTACAGGTCTTCTTCGTATTTCAAATGCAGCGTAAGGTTGCGCGGAAAAGCCGGGCTGTGGGCATAACAAAAGAAATCGGCATAATAGTGGCAAACAACCCCAAGGTTTTTGGAATAGCTGCCGCCCATAGCCGCCCCTTGCCGTTTTTTGTTCAAAAGGGTTTGAATTTGCTTTTGAATATAGGCAATGTTGTTTTCAAGGTAGTGCGGCCTTGCCAGAAAGGAAGGGCGAAAATCGGGGAGGACATTTCCCCAGATAAAAGCGGCCCTGTTCAGGCGAATTCCAAAGTTTTTCTCGATGCGCTGGTGCAGCAGTTTCCCCATCAAAATATGAGACAATGTATTCATTTAATCACCCCATACAAAGTATAATACCTGCTGTATAAATTGCTATGTAAACGAGGTAAAGTTGTTGTTAACTCTTGCGGTGCGCCGCCGCGGCAAAAAAATATCCGTTTCCAGCCGGTGGGCCGGAAACGGACATTGGTGGTGTGGTATAAAAAGGAAGGGGGTAAAGCAAAAGGGGAAAGGCTAGCCCTTTTGCTCCAGCATTATATGGGCGCACTTGTAAATGTCGCCGCAGCCAAGGGTAAGGGCCAAATCGCCGGGGCGGGCATTTTGCAGCACATAGCGGGCCACCTCCTGCTGGGTTTCAAACCATACGCTGCCGGGTATTTTGGCGGCAAGGTCGGCGGTGGTTACCCGGTAGTTTTCGGCGGTTTCGCGCCCGCCCATAATGGCGGTCATCACCACCCTGTCGGCAATGGGCAGCACCCGGGCAAAATCCTCCAGCAAAAGCTGGGTGCGGCTGTAGGTGTAGGGCTGGAACACCGCCCAAACCTGTTTAAAGCCCATCTCCTTGGCGGTGGTAAGGGTGGCCGCAAGCTCGGTGGGGTGGTGGGCGTAATCGTCGGCAATGGTAACGCCGTTTACCTCGCCCAGCACCTCAAAGCGGCGGCCGGTGCCCTTAAAGGCGCCAAGCCCCTCGGCGCATTGCCCGTGGCTGGCGCCAAGGCGGCGCGCGCCGGCGTAGGCGGCCAGGGCGTTGTATATGTTGTGGCGGCCGGGCGCGCCCAGCTTAATTTCCTCAAGGCGCCGGCCGTTTTCCTCTATGGTAAAGGCCCAAAAGGCGGGCCGGTGCTCGTAAAGGTTTACCGCCCGTATATCGCACCCCGCTGAAAGGCCAAAAGAAATAAGGGGGGTTGGCAGGCCGGCCACCACCTCGCGGCTGTTGGCATCGTCGCCGTTGTACAGCACCGCCCCGGTGGCAAGGGCGCAAAACTTGCGGAAAGCCGCCTTTAAATTTTCCATGCTGCCAAAAAATTCCAGGTGGTCGTTGTCCACATTCAGCAGCACCGCCGTGTCGGGCACAAGCTCTAAAAAGGTGTTGTGGTATTCGCAGGCCTCCACCACAATGCCGTCGCCTGTGCCCGCCTTGCCGTAGCCGCCAATGTAGGGCAGCTTGCCGCCAATAACGGCGGCGGGGTCAAACCCTGCCATCTGCAAAATTTGGGTGGCCATGCCGGTGGCGGTGGTTTTGCCGTGGGTGCCCGCAATGCACAGCGGCCTGCGGTACAGCGAAGCCACATACCCCAGCATACTGCTGCGCTCTACAATGGGAATACCAAGCCGCTCGGCCTCCAGCCGCTCGGGGTTGGTTGCCCCAATGGCGGCGGAATACACCACAAGGTCGGCCCCGTGCACGTTTTCGGCCCGCTGGCCCATTATTACATTTACGCCAAGGGCCCGTTCGTAGTCTAAAATGGCCCCTTCGTTTACATCGCTGCCCGAAATGCTGTGCCCCTGGGGCAACAAAATTTGCACCAGCGGGTACATGCCGCTGCCGCCTACGCCTATAAAATGCAGTTTTTTGGGGGTTTGCAACAATTCGCCGATGTTTACCTGCATCTGCGCATGCCTTCTTTCCTGGTGGGCAGGGCCGGGGCGCTGCCATAATAAAACAAAAATTTGTGCGGGGCGGGGGGAAGCCCGTAAAAAAGCAAAGCCGGGCGCGCCCTGCCCGCGGCCGCCGGTTTGGCCCGCGCGCGGCGGCAACAAGCCAAAGCCCAACAAGCCAAAGCCCAACAAGCCAAAGCCCAACAAGCCCCTGCCGGGCCGCAAGCGTACTTTTAAACACATACAGTATACCACACCGGGGCAAGGCGGGCAATTTGCCCCGCCTGCCGCTTTGGCGCCCGAGCCCGGCAAAAGAGCGGCGGCAAAAAATGGGTTTGCCGCCGTGGAAAAATGCGGCGCATGTGGTATAATATTGCTGTTAGCTGCAAATTAAACCCGCCGCAGGAGGCTTCTGCTTTGAAAACAACCATTTTAAAGCTGTATACCGGCTTTATCAAAACAAAGGCTGTTATGGTGCTGGCGGTGGCCGCCGTTTACATGGCGCTGGCGGCCCAAAGCGGCGGCAGCCTGTGGGAGCTTGCCCTGTTTGCCCTGGTGCTGGCCGTATACATTGTACTGCCGGGCCTGCTGGCCGCGCGGGTGCTGGGCACCCAAAAATTTGCGCCGGGCTTTACGGGGCCCCTGGCCATTTTGCTGGGCAGCGGTTTTTTTGCCGCCTTATACTGCGTTGCCATGCGGCTGCACATTTTGTGGCTGCTGTACCTGCTGCCGCCGGTTCTGTCGGCCGTATGGCTGGGGCTTGCCGTGGCGCGGTGCGCAAAGCGGGGGCAGCCCCTGCCCGCCATAAAAAAGCCCGCCCTGCTGCCCCACCACTGGCTGCTGGCGCTGCTGTTCAGCGCGTTGCTGTTGTTTTTTACCTTTTACGGCGTGGTAAAGCACGCCCGCCCCCTTGCGGTGGGCGACATACTGCCCAACCACGACCTTTTGTGGAATGTGGGCAACGCCAACAGCTTTAAGCTGGCCTTTCCCCCGCAGGACATTCGCTTTACCGGCGTGCGGCTGCACTACCATTATTTAACCGAGCTGCTGGCCGGGGCGCTTTCCCTTGTAAGCGGTATTTCGGCCTACAACATTGCCGCCTTTTACATGCAGGCCTTTATGCTGGCGGCCCTGGTGCTGTGCCTGTACAAATTTGGCCGGGTAATGTGGCCCCAAAGCCTGTTTAAGGCAATGCTGTTTACCTACGCGCCCTTTTTGTTCAGCTGCGCCAGCCTGTGGAAAATACTGCCCAACGGCTGGAGCGTGTTTAACAACAGCAACATTACCCACATTGTTACCAACATAAACGCCCAGGCCACCGCACTGGTGTTTTTAAGTATTTTTTTGGGGCTGCTGGTGCCCGCCATGCGGCAAAAATACCGGGTGGGCCCGGTGCATTTTGTGCTGCTGCTCTGCTCGTTTTTTATGCTCACCTTTGCCAAGGGGCCGCTGGCGGCCATGGTAATATGCGGCCTTGCAATTACCATGCTCATCGGCCTTTTTCAAAGGAACACCGGCTGGCGGGGCCTTTTGCTGGGCGTGCTGCTGGCGGGCATGTTTGCCGCCGTGTATGTTACCATGTTCAGCAGCGGCGCCAACGACAGCATGGCCCTCAGCTATACCGGCACCCTCGTGCGGGGGTATTTCAACAACATTCAAAACCTTATCTGGCATAAAAACTACTACCTGTGGCTGGCGGCGGTGCCGGTGTTGTGGGTGCTGCAAGCCTTTCTCAGCATGCCTGCCCAGTTTTTGCTGTACCTGCGGGCCCTTGTGCGCGACGTGCGGCATTTTGCCACCCTGGCCCCCGAGCGCATGCTGGCCCAGGGGGTGGCGGCGGGCGGCCTGCTGGCTTACTTTTTGTTCGACCACCCGCATTTCAGTCAGGTGTACTTTTTGTTCGCCGCCATTTTCTTCATCACCCTTTTGGCGGTGGATGAAATTGGCACCCTGCGCTGGCCTGCCGCGGGGCAGCTGCCCGCCCTGAAGGCAAAGGCGAAAAAGCTGTTCATTGGGGTGGTGGCAGTGTGCGCCGCCGTGGCGGTTGCCACCACCGGCTTTTTGTATGTGCACTACATGGGCAGCGGCGGGCGGCAGCTGTTGCGCAATTTGGGCCTTATGGAAAAGTACCCCTATGATGTGGTAATTACCCCCGACGACGAGGCCGCCATGCTGTGGCTGAGAGACAACAGCCCCGCCACCGCCATGTTTGCCACCAACCGCATTCACACCGGCGCAAGGTTAGAGGGCATCAGCAACCTGTATTCCGCCTTTTGCGAGCGACAGGCTTATATGGAGGGCTTTCAGTACGCCAAAACCAATATGGGGGTGGCCGAAGACATTATCAACCGGCGCCTTGCGGTAAACAACGCCCTTTTCTCGGCCGCAACCGCCCCCGAAACGGTGCTGCAGCTCTGCCGCGAAAACGGCATTTCCTACCTTGTGTATTCCACCCAGCTGCCGGGCGATGAAAGCCAGCTTTCCGCCATGGAACTGGCGTACAATTCGCCCACCGTGCGCATTTACAGGCTGCCCGGCGCGGCATAACAACTTGCTTTTAAAAAACGCCGCAAACCGGAACATACACCATACACAGCGGCCCTGCCGCGGAAAAGAGGGAGAACAATGGCAACAAGAAAAATTGTGCAAATGGTAACGGGGCAGCGCGCCGTAGACGGTGCGGGGGTGCACCTTGTGCGGGTGTTGGGGCATGACACCACCGAGGCCTTCGACCCGTTTTTGATGCTGGACTCGTTCGATTCCAAAAACCCCGAAGACTATGTGAAGGGCTTTCCCACCCACCCCCACCGGGGCATTGAAACCGTTACCTACTTAATTCATGGCGAAATAGACCACCAGGACAGCCTTGGCAACAAGGGGGTTATTGGCGACGGGCAAAGCCAGTGGATGACGGCAGGCAGCGGCATTATGCACCAGGAAATGCCCCAGCCCTCGCCCGAAATGCTGGGCTTTCAGCTGTGGCTGAACCTGCCCCAGGCCGAAAAAATGACCCTGCCAAAATATTTCGACATCACCCCCGCCATGATGGAGGAAGAGGAAATTCCCGGCGGCACGGTGCGGGTTATTTCGGGGCAGTACGGCGGGGCAAAAGGGGTAAAGCCCCACCACATTCAGGCCAGTATTTACGATGTTAAGTTGGCCGCCGGTGCCAAAGCGGCGCTGCCCACCACCCCGGGGGAAACGGTGTTTGTGTTTTTAATTAAGGGCGGCGCGGTAATAGAGGGCAAGGCCATTGCCGAAAAAACCGCCGTGCTGTTTGGCGAGGGCGATGGCATAGAGGTATCTGCCGAGGAAAATGCCCCGGCGCGGTTTCTCTTTTTCAGCGCCCCGCCCCTGCACGAAGGCATTGCCTGGGGCGGCCCCATTGTAATGACCACCAGGGCAGAGCTGCAAACCGCCTTCGACGAGCTGCGCCAGGGCAG
>JBKEBR010000395.1:0-5441 GCA_047973285.1 Oscillospiraceae bacterium
AAATATGCGTCCTGCAGCGGCGCACCAGCTACAGGGCGGTTTCTCCATCACCGGCAACGGCGGCAATTTCACAGTTGTACTATTGCCAGGGCAGCAGCTTGCTGAGGCCGGTTACAATAATATCTTCGTCGTCCGCAATCATTACCCTGTACATCGGCCTTCCCCCTTGGTTTATAGTATTTTAATTATATACCCTGTTTTGTGCAAAACCAATATGCTTTGTGCCACAGGCCCGCATGTAAAGGCGCTGAAACCGCTTTGGAGCTGCCAAAACCCCGGCGGCCCGGTACCAAGCCGCCGGGGCAAAGAAGAAGCGGCCCTTCCCCAAAGGCCGCTTACCCTTTAATGGCGCCTGCCGTAAGGCCCTTTACAATGTTTTTTTGCAGCAGCACGTACACCACCAGCACCGGCAACACCACAATAACCACAGCGGCGGCCATCCAGCCGTAGTTGGTGCCGCCCGAAAGGCTGGAAATTTCGTTCAGCAGCCGGGTAATGGTAAAATAATCGGCGCTGCGCAAATAAAACATTTGGGTAAACAAATCGTTGTAGCTCCACAAAAAAGAGAAGATGGCAATGGTGGCAAAGCTGGGTTTTGCCAGGGGAATAATAATGCGGAAGAAAATGCGGAAAACCCCGTACCCTTCGAGGTAGGCGGCCTCCTCCAAATCGATGGGCAGGCTGCGGATATACCCAATAAGCACAATGGTGCCAAAGGAAATGTTGCCCGCTATTTGGGGCAGTATTACCGAAACCCAGCTGAGGGGTACGCTGGTGTTTACAATGCCCCAACGGGTTTGCATGGTAAACACCGGAATAATGGTGGCAAACACCGGGAACATCATAGAGGCAACCAGCAAAGCGTGCAGCGCGCGGCGCCCGCGAAAGGTATAGCGGGCCATGCCGTAGGCGCAAAGCCCTGAAATAAGCACCACCATAATGGTAACAGTGCCCGAAATAATAATGCTGTTGCGGTAGGCGGTGGCAATGGGGAACTTGGCAAAGGTTTCGGTGTAGTTGCGCAGGGTAAACAGTTCCCCCAAAGGCAGGCTGAAAGACTGGCTTACAATGAATTTTTTTTCTTTAAAGGAATTTAAAATAACCCAAACAAACGGGTAAATGGTGGTAAGCGCCCAAAGCGAAAGAACGAGATAGGTAAAAACCTTGGAGGGCGAAAACCGGCGTTTGCCCGTTTTAAGGGCGATGGCTGTATGCGGCATGGCGGCTTCCTCCTCAATAATCCTTCTCTTTCAGCACGCGGCTGGTAATTTGGCTCAGCAGCACACCCAGCAGCACTATAAATACGGCAATGGCGCTGGAATAGCCGATGTTGTTGGCGCCGCCCAGCGAATATTTGTACATATAGGTGCCGGTAAGCCAGCTTTTTTCCATGGGAATGCCCTTGGGCATCATGGTCCAGGGCAAATCAAACACCTTCAGGGCGCCGGTAATGGCAAGGGTAAGGCAGGTGCACAGCGTGTTGTACAGCAATGGAAGCTTTATTTTCCAAACCGTTTGCAGGCCCGAAGCGCCGTCTATTTCGGCGGCCTCGTAAACATCGGGCGAAATATTGTTGAGCCCCGTAACAATAATGACAAAATAGTACCCCACATACTGCCACATAACCGGGCTGAACATGGTGAACATCCAATAGTCTTCTTTCCAGTTCACCAAATGGTCCCACCCAAGGTTGAGCAGAATTTGGTTGATGGGGCCGGTGTCGTACAAAAACAAAAGGTTGAACAAAAGGCCAAGGGCGGTGGCAGAAATAACAATGGGGAAAAAATATACGGTGCGAAAGAACCCCGCCCCCCGGCGAATATTGTCTACCAGCATGGCCAGCACCAGGGCAATGCCCACCTGAAACACAATGGTGCACAGCATCATAAGCATGGTGTTTACAAAGGCCGTGCGCATGTACGGGTCGGTAACAAGGCGCTGGTAATTGGCATACCATGGGTCTAGCCAGCCCTTGGCCGCCGCCCCCAAAGAGGGAATGTCGCTGAAGCTGTTGATGATATTCATCACAAAGGGGTAAAACAGGTATACCCCCAAAAAGGCAAAGGCCGGTACCAAAATCAGCAGCAGCGGGGTTTTCTTTTTAAAAATCATAGAATTGTTGTGCATAGGCTTCTCCTTTTTGAAAAAGCCGGAGAGCATACGGCTTGCTCTCCGGCTTTTAGGGCACGCGGGGAAAGCGAAGGCTTAGCCGTTGGCCTTTATCATATTTTCAATGGCCTGTTCGGCGGTAACCTCGCCGCTGGCAACCAGCTTGGTATCGGTTTCCAGAATTTGGGCCTTTGCCTCGGGTTTAATAAAGTCCTGCACGGCGGCGGTTACGCTGGTGGCGCCGGTAACCATGGTGTAGGCGGCCTCCTGCAAGGAGTTAAGGTCTGCCGCTTTGGCCGGGGCGTTTTTAAGGGCGGTGGCGTTAACGCCAACAATCATGCTGGAAATAACGTCGTCGGTGGTCATGGCCTCTACAAAGCTTACGGCGGCGGCGCGCTTGTCGGGGTCGGCCCAGGCTTTTTCGGTGATGTAGTAGCCCATGGAAAGGCCGCCGATAATATCGGTGGGCTTGCGGTTTTCCGCTTTGGAGGGCACATAGGTAACGGTGTAGTCGGCAAGGCGGTCGCCCACGTTTTCGGCAATTTGGCCGGCTTTCCAGGAACCGTCGATGGAAAAGCCGCTTTGCCGTCGTACATCAGCTGGAAGGTTTCCTCGTCGGAGGCGGAAAGGGTGTTGGCGGGGAAGTAGCCGTTTTCATACAGGGTTTTAATGTCGTTTTCAGCAGAAGCCCATGCTTTAAAAGCGTCGTTGCCGGTGGCCGCGGGCACGTTCAGGTGGTTTGCGGGGCCGCCGTTGTTCATAATGGTGAATTCAAACCAGTAGTGGGGCACATTTTGCAGCGAGCAGGCAATGGGGGTATAGCCCTTGGCCTTAATGGTTTCGCACATTTGCAGGAATTCGTCCCAGGTGGTAGTGGCGTCGGGGGCTGTAAGGCCGCAGTCTTCCAGCACCTTGGTGTTTACATACAGGCCCTCCCAGTAGCCAACGGTGGGAATGGCGTACTGCTTGCCGTCTACGGTGGAGGCGGGAATGGAGGCGTCGTTCATGTTGGAGGCATACTCGGGGTATTCCTTGCGGATGTCTTCCACCGAAACAACCTTGCCTGCCTCAATAAAAGAGTTGGCGTCGTTGCCGGTGAAGAAGAACAGTACGTCGGTCTCGCTGCCCGCTTCAAAGTCTGCAATTACCTTGGCTTTCCAGGTTTCGTCGGAAGTTTGCGATTCGTCTTTAACGGTGTTGCCGGTGGCAGTTTCCCATGCCTTAAAGGCATTTTCAAAGTTCTGGCGGTTGCCGTCGGTGCCGCTGAAGGAAGAAACAACCCGCAGTTCCACCGCTTTGGCGGCCGCGCTGGCAGAAGACGCGGCGCCGCTGGCCGCCGAGCTGGACGCGGAGTTGCCGCAGGCCGCCAGTAAACCTACAGTAAGGGTAAGCGCAGTAACAAGTGAAAGAAGCTTTTTCATACTTTACCTCCTGACAAAATTGAGACACAACGGTGTGTCTGCTTTCAATAGTATAATAATGCAGCAGGCCGCACCTTTGCCATGGCAACTTTTGTTTTATCTTGCATTATCTTGGGGTTCTTGTAGATGATGTATACATATTGACGAAACCGTGTAGTCGTTTTTGGTCGTTTTGATAGTCAACCCGCTTTTGGGCCCGTAGATAATGCGCAGCCGCAGGTGCACATTGCGAATGCCGATATTGCCTGTGGGCTCCTCCTCGGCACCGGCGTCGGCGCTTAGCAGCCGCTGTATGTTTTCTTCGTCCGCGGGGGTAAGGGGGCTGTCGTTTTCCACCTCCAGCGTCATCCAAGCGGGCGCGCTTTGGAAGGCCCGAATGGTGAGCCGCCCGGTTTGCCGGGCGCTGATGCCGTGCTCTACGGCATTTTCCACAATGGGCTGCAAAATAAGGCGGGGCACATACCAATCCAGCAGCGCCTCGTCAATGTCAACCTGTATGGTAAGCCGTTTGCCCAAGCGCTCGCCAATAATATACAGGTAGGCGTTTACATACATCATTTCTTCGGAAAGGTGAATCAGCGGGCGGTGGCGGCGGTCCAGCGCCGCTTCCAGCATGGTGGAAAGCGATTCCAGCATGCGGCTTACCTTTACGTTGCCCGCAAGGCGCGCCTCCCAGTTTATTATTTCAAGGGTATTGCCCAAAAAGTGGGGGTTTATTTGGCTTTGCAGCGCCTTAATGCGGGCGTCGCGCAGGGCCAGCTCCTCGCGGTAAATGCGCTCAAACTGGTTTTCCAGCCGGGCGCTCATGGCATTCAGCCGGGTGCCCAGCAGCGAAAATTCTGCGCTGCCAAGGTTTTCCGCCTCCAGCCGGGCGCCAAACTCCCCCTCTTCAATTACGCCGGCAAGGCTTACAAGCTGGTCTATGGGGCGGGTAACCTTGCGGGAAAAAAAAACAAACACAACGGCAATAAGGGGAACAATAAGCACCGCAAACGCCAGAATAACATACAGCGAGGTGTTCATTTCGTTCAGCAGGGGGTAAAGGTTAGCACTGGTAAAGTAGTACAGCGAAAACCGCTTGCCCTGTATTTCCCCCATAATGGAAAGCTGGCCCCTGCTGCCCGCCTTTTGCACAAGCGGGGTGTTTTCGGCCTCCCCTGCTTTGGCCAGCGGCTCGCCGGTTACGGTTAGCCTGGTGTCGTTCAGGTACAGGGTTGCCCCCGTAAGATATGGCATGGTTTGCAGGCTTTCGTACAGGGTGTCGGTGTTCACCTCCAGCGCCAGTATGGCGTAGGGGGAAAACTTGTTGCTTACCAGCGAAAGCACCCGCACCACATACAAATGGCCCTGTGCCTCTATAAAGGCAATGTCGGTGCCAAGGGTATTAAAAATGCCGCTTGCCTGGGCCGCGGCCCCGCTGGTATAAAAGGCCTGGTGCTGCTGCGGCAGGGAAAGCAGCGAAGGGTTGTACACATAAAAATACTGGCTGTCGGTTACCCCGGGAAACAGCATGTAGGCAGCCCGTATCATTTGGTTGCGCGAAGAGCGCTGGGTTAAAAAGGTATTAATAGACTGGTAAAAGCCCGACATGTTGCCGTCCTCCTCGTAACGGGAGTAGGCGTTGTGCACGTCGGGGGTGTAGCTTGCATTCAGCGCTTCGTCCACAATGCCGTCTATGTCGCGCCGCACTATATCGGTGGCGTTTTCCACCGAAAAGGTTACAATGTCGGAAACGTGGGCATAGCTGCGCTGCACCGTAAAGTAGCCGCTGAAGCCCACCACCGCCATCATGGGGAACACCCAGCAAAGCAAAATAAGCACAATCAGGCTCCAGCGCAGAGAGGGGCGCCCCTTTTCTTTTTTTGTTTTTGCAGCTGTTTGTGCCGGCATTGCCGCACCGCCCTTCTTACA
>JBKEBR010000396.1:0-6393 GCA_047973285.1 Oscillospiraceae bacterium
AAAAAGGGAACCGGCACCGAAGCATCGTACACCCCTTTTCGGCGGCCCGGCTGCGTCCAGTACGTTCCGTCCTCGGTTTCATATTCGCTCCCTTTGGTGTAGGCAAGGCCCATGCCCCGGAACAAATTATAGGGTATTAGCAGCGTGGCAGGCGGGCTGTGCAGCTTGCCGCCCGAAATATCGCGGTAAAACCTGCCGGCCATTTTTTCCAGCTGCAATTTGGTTTTGGCAGGCATTTGGTAATCGTTCCAGCTAAAGGTGGCGGCACTGAAACGGTAACAGCGGTTAAAACCCACCGACAGTAAAAACGAAGCAATGCTTTTTGCCGCCGCGCCGCCGCCCACCCCGCCCGTTGTGGTAAGCACAAGCGCCTTGCTTTTGAAAAAGGCAGGCCGGTGCGTCATAAAGCAAAGGTGGTCAAAAAAGTTTTTCAGCAGGCCGGTTTCCCTCATAAAATATGTGGTGGAGGCTACAATAACCCCGTCCGCCTCCTGTATGGCTTTTATTACCGGCTGCACCACCTGGCTGTGGGGGCAGGCCTGCCCGCCAAGCCTGAAACAATTGCTGCACCCACAGCAAAAGGGAAGGTTTTGCGCCGCAAGGTGAATTTCCTCGAACTGCGCCTGCCGGTTGCATGCCAAAATATGCGCCTTCGCCGCCTGCACCAGCTGCCAGGTATTTCCCCTGTGCGGGCTACCGTTCAAAATTAAAAACTTCATTTTTTACCGCCCCTTCTACCAAATAATCCACAAAAGCATCTCTTTGCTGCTGGTTATAAAGGTCTATGCCAAGGGTTTGCCGCGCAATGTCCTTGCGCAAAAAGGCCACCTGCAAAACCGCGGTAAACACAAAGGCCTGCAGCAGCTGGTTTTCCCCCGGCTGCCCGCCCGCAAGGCCCGCCGCAAAACCCCGAACGGTTTTCATGGTGTTGTCTGCCGCGGCGGGGGCTTTCATATCCGCCAAAACAGAAAGCCTTGACAGCTGGCTGTTTTGAAACAAAAAATTCGCCACCTGCCTTGCCGAGGACTTGGTTTTTTGCAGGGCCGTTTCGTTTGGGGCCGCCCCCGGCCGAAAGGCGGAAATTACCTCGGCCACAATGGTTTGCACACACGCCTCGGTCAGTTGCTCTTTCGAGCCAAAATAGTGGTTGATAAGCCCCACCCCAACCCCCGCCCAGCGCGCAATTTCACGCATGGTAACGCGCTCTGCCTCCCCGCCCGTTTCCTGTATCAGCGCAATGGTGTGCCGCAGTATTTTTTCTTTTGTTTGTGCCGCCTTCATATACCCCTCCGTATTAATTGAACATTGTTCAATTAATACTACAAGGCCTGCCCATCATTGTCAAGCCCCTTTTGCTTTTTGCGGCAGGCGCACCCCGCAGGCGGGCCGCGCTATGCCTCTATTTCCTTCTTTTCAGGTACATCCGGCGTGCCCGGAACGGGCGTTGCAGGCCTGCCAAACAGCCCGCTGGGCTGCGGCACATTGACGGTGGCCAGCCCTTGTGCTATATTGACATTACAAATGAATACATGTGTATTTGCGCTTAGCGCCGGTGGCTTGCCGCCGAGGGAACCGGATGCAATTTCCGGGCTATCCCAGTAACCGTGAAGCTGACGAAAAGGCACAAAGCCACTGCCGCAAGGTGGGAAGGCGCCTTTATAGAATGAAGCCAAGCCGGGAGACCTGTTTACATATTATCCTCTGGGGCCGGGAAATGCCGTGGCAAACGCAGGCATTTTATTCGGGTTGCTTCCCAACTTCCGGGGTGCGCCCTTTTTTATTTCCCCTCCTGTTCATTTGCAATTAAAACGGCGTTGAAACGCCAGGAAAGAAAAACACATGAAACACAAAAATGCTTTTGCCCGTAGTGCCGCCGCCGTTTTGGCCGCGGCGCTTCTTGCAGGCTGCGCGCCTGCCGCCAGTTCTTCCGCTTCCATTGCCGCTTCGGCCTCCTCTTCGGCCACTGCCGCAATTTCGGTAACCGATATGGCCGGGCGCTCCATTGAGCTTGCGGGCCCCGCAACCCGCATTGTTGCCATCTCCCCCGCAGACTGCGAAATTTTGTACGCCATTGGCGCGGGCGATGCCCTTGTGGGCCGCGGCGCCTCTTGCGATTACCCCGAAGAAGTGCTAAACATTACGGCCGTGGAATCGGGCCAAAATTTGAATATTGAGCAGGTGATGGCGCTGGAGCCCGAGGTTATTTTTATGACCAAGATGGCCCAAACCGAGGAGCAGGTAAAGGCGCTGGAGGATGCCGGTGCCAAGGTAATTGTAAGCGACGCACAGGATATTGCCGGGGTTTACGAGGCCATTGCCCTGGTTGGCGCCGTTACAGGGAAAAGCGCCGAAGCCGCCGAATTGGCAAACAGCATGAAGCAGGGCTTTGCCGCCATTGCAAAAAAGGCGACAGGCGACGGCAGCAAAACCATTTACTTTGAGGTTTCGCCGCTGGAATACGGGCTGTGGGCCGCCGGCAGCGGCACCTTTATGGACGAGCTTGCCACCATGCTGGGCCTTACCAACGCCTTTGCCGATGTAGAGGGCTGGGGCGAGGTTTCCCAGGAGCAGGTAATTGAGCGCAACCCCGACTATATTGTTACCACCACCATGTATTTTGGCGAGGGCCCCGCCCCCGAAGAAGAAATTGCGGGGCGCGCCGGCTGGCAAAACATAACCGCCGTTGCAAACGGCGCCGTGTTTAACGCCGACAGCAACGAAACCGCCCGGCCGGGCCCGCGGCTTGTGAACGCCGCCGAAGCCCTGTATGAATTTGTGTACGGCGCCGCAGCCCAAAGCCAAAGCGCGGCGGCTTAACAACACCTTGAGGGAACGCTTGCCGTTCCCTTTTTTTAAAAGAGGGCAGCATGAACAAGCAGTACACCCACCTCGAAAAATTCACCCCGCTTCAATACCTTGCCTTTGCCCTTGCCACCGCCGCCTGTGTTGTGCTGTGCGTGTGCCTTGGCAGCGTTTCCATTGCCCCCGGCACGGTTTTCAGCGCCATTGCTAAAAGTATGCTGGGGCAGCCGGTGCCAAACGGAGTGGCCGGTTCCATTATTGTTTCGGTGCGGCTGCCGCGCGTGTTGTGCGTTGCCCTGGTGGGGGCGGCGCTTTCCCTGTGCGGCGGCGCCATGCAGGGGCTTTTGCGCAACCCGCTGGCCGACGGCTCTACCCTTGGGGTGTCCTCCGGCGCTTCGCTGGGGGCCGTGGTTGGCATTGCCTTTGGCATTGCGGTGCCGGGGCTGCCCCTTGCGGGTACCATGGGCATGGCCATACTGTTTGCCTTTGCCTCGCTGCTTATCATTCTTGCCCTGGCCTACCGGCTGGATTATTCACTTGCCACCAACACCATTATTTTAATCGGCGTTATTTTTTCCATGTTCGCCAACAGCATTTTAAGCTTTATCATCACCTTTTCAGGCGAAAAGCTGCGCTCCATCACCTTTTGGACCATGGGCTCGCTGGCGCAAAGCAGCTACCAAAACGCGCTGGTGCTGCTGGCGGCGCTGCTGGTTTTCGGGGGCATTTTGCTGCGCTACACCCGGGAACTGAACGCCTTTGCCATTGGCGAAGACAACGCGCGCCACGTAGGGGTAAGCGTAAAAAAGGTAAAGCTGGTGGTAATGGTTTCGGTTTCCTGCCTAATTGGGGTGTGCGTTGCCATTGGCGGCAGCATTGGGTTTGTGGGCCTTGTAATGCCCCACATGGCGCGCATGGCCGCCGGGCCCAACCACCGGCGGCTTTTGCCCGCTTCGCTGTTTGGCGGCGCCGTGTTTTTAATGCTGGCAGACCTTGCCGCCCGCTCCCTGCTGCGCCCGCTGGAGCTGCCCATTGGCGTGGTTACCTCCTTCATTGGCTCTATTGTTTTTGTGCTTATTTTTTACCGGGCAAGGAGGGCAAAGTAGCCATGCTGAACGTGCAAAACCTTACGGTGCGCTACGGCGGCGCCCCCGTGGTGGATGACAGAACCTTTTCCTTGGCCGAAAACCACTGGCTTATGGTGGTTGGGCCAAACGGCGCGGGCAAAAGCAGCATTGTAAATGCCGTTTCCCAAAGCATTCCCTACACAGGGCGCGTTCTGCTGGAAGGGGAAAACGCCGCCGGGCTTAAGCCCAAGGCCCTTGCCCGGAAAATGGGGGTTTTAAGCCAAACCCACACCGCCACCTATTCCTTCACCGTGGGTGAAATTGTAAAGCTGGGGCGCTACGCCTACGCCCCCGGCCTTTTTGGCGGCGGCAGCGGCGAAGATGACACACTGGTGAAAGAGGCCCTGGCACTTACCGGCGTGGCAGAGCTTGAAAGCCAATCGGTTCTTGCCCTTTCAGGCGGCGAATTGCAGCGCACCTTTTTGGCGCAGGTTTTTGCCCAAAACCCCAAGCTGCTTATTTTAGACGAGCCCACCAACCACCTGGACCTTGTTTACCAAAAGCAAATTTTTGAGCTGGTGGAAAGATGGGTGGCAAAGCCGGGCCGCTCGGTTATTTCGGTGGTGCACGACTTAAGCCTTGCCCGCGCCTATGGCACCGAGGTTATGCTGATGAACAAAGGGCATATTGCCGCTTTGGGGCAGGCCGGCACTGTTTTAAGCCGCCCCGGCCTGCAGGCGGTTTACGGCATGGACGTACACGGCTGGCTGCAAAACCTGCTGGCGCCATGGCAGGAATAAGCCTGCTTTGCCAAAACGGCAGAAAACAAAACTGCAGAAAACAAAAGGGAACCGCCTGCGGCGGTTCCCTTTTGTTTTCATGTACGGGCCAAGGCCGGGCCGCATAATTTGCGTATCGGTTACCTGCTTTTCCCGGTAAGGGTATTGTTTTCAAATTTTTCCAGCGCGCCCGTGCAAACCCATAAAGGCCCGGCAAAGGCCCTGCCTCCATAAAACACGGCCCCGAACCCCTTTCGGCGCGCCCGGGGCAAGTACCCGGGGCATAAAGGCACCAAAATTGCCCCCCTCTTTGGTTTCAGTTCCAAACTTTTCGGCATTCTTAACAGCCAGCGCGAAGGCAACCGGCCGGGCAGCCAGCCGTTGCCCGGCCCTGTGCGGCCGCGTGTTTCATGCAGAGAATGGCCAAACAGCCACCCCATATTTGCCTGTGCCATGGGGCCACTGCCCGGCGCCGTTTGCAACGCGTTGGCCGCCAATGGTGCGCCCGCCCAAAATTAAATTGTAAAAAATTAAATTGTACTTGATTTATTTTTTGCAGGGTGCTATACTGCCCTTGAAACTTGCAATGGGAGGTAAAAATGGATGCGCTGAAGCTGGAAAACCAACTTTGTTTTCCCCTGTACGCCTGTGCCAAAGAAGTAGTAAAACAATACAAACCCTTTTTGGACGAAATAGGCCTTACCTATACCCAGTACATTGCCATGATGGTGCTTTGGGAGGATAAAACCACCAATGTCAAAACCCTTGGCGAGCGCCTGTATCTCGACTCCGGCACGCTCACCCCTCTTTTGAAAAAGCTGGAGGCGGCAGGGTATGTAAAAAGAAGCCGCTGCGCCCAAGATGAGCGCAATGTAACGGTAGCGCTTACCCCCCTGGGGGAAGAGCTAAAGTGCAAGGCCGCCGAAATACCCGCCAAAATAGGCGGCTGTATTCACCTTTCACCCGAAGAAGCGGCCACCCTGTACCGGTTACTGTACAAGGTACTGCAACAATTATAAAGGAGCGAACTGTTATGAACATTGCCGTTCGGTATTACAGCAAAACAGGAAATACGGAAAAACTGGCAAACGCCATTGCCGAGGCGGCGGGAACCACCGCCGAAACACTGGGCAGCCCCCTGCCCGAAACCACCGACCTTTTGTTTTTGGGAAGCGCCGTATATGCCGCCGGTGTAGATGAACAGGTGGTGCAGTTTATTGCGGGGCTAACCCCCGCCAGGGTAAAAAAGGTGGTTTGCTTCAGCACCGCCGCCCTGCTGCCCTCTACCTATAACCAGGTAAAAAAGCTGCTGGCCGCGCAGCAAATTCCCTGCAGCGAGCAGGAATTCCACTGCCGGGGCAGGTTTTCGCTGCTACACAAAAGCAGGCCAAACGACGCGGATCTGGCCGCCGCCGCGCAGTTCGCCAAAGACGCAATCTGCCAAAATTCTTTGTAACGCATACCGGCCCCTTTGCGGGGCCGGGTTAAACAAAAGGAGTAAACACCATGAATATTTATGATTTTACCGCTAAAAACAACCAAGGCGAAGAGGTTTCGCTGGCCGAGTACAAGGGCAAGGTTTTGCTGGTTGTAAACACCGCCACCAAATGCGGCCTTACCCCCCAGTACGAAGCGCTGGAGGCCCTGTATAAGCAGTACAATGGCCGCGGCCTTGAGGTGCTGGATTTCCCCTGCAACCAGTTTTTGAACCAGGCCCCCGGCACCGACGAGGAAATTTCCAGCTT
>JBKEBR010000397.1:0-7816 GCA_047973285.1 Oscillospiraceae bacterium
CTACCTTTTGTATTTCGTGGGGGTTGTCTTTTTGGGGAATCAGCTTGTCAATCAGGCCAATCAGCAGCATGCCGCCAAAAAACGCGGCAACGGTTGCCGCCGCCCCGGGCTTTGCGCCCAGCGCCGCCGAGAGGGAGGCCTGCGCCTTGGCAAAAATTTCAATCATGGAAACATAAATCATAACCCCAGCGGAAAACCCAAGGCTCACCGCCAAAAATTTGGTATTTGTTTTTTTGGCAAAAAAGGCAATGGCGCTGCCAATGCCGGTGGAAAGCCCCGCAATAAGCGTTAGGCCAAACGCAACCCAAACATTTCCGGCCAAAAAGCCACCTCACTTTTCATTCGTTGTTTTGCACAAGCATACCACACCGGGGCCTTTTTTTACAATGTGTTTTGCGGGGGCGCTGCCTGTATGCGCCAGCTGCCCGCCTTTTGCTGTTCGCTCCACAGCTTTTTGTACAGCCCGCCTTCGGCCAGCAGCCCGGCGTGGGTGCCGGTTTGCACCGCCCGGCCCTTGTTTAGCACCACAATTTGGCTGGCGTGCTGCACGCTGCGCAGCCGGTGGGCAATTACCACCACCGTTTTGTTTTGCACCAGCGCGTTAATGGCCTGCTGAATCAGCACTTCGTTTTCCGGGTCCAGGCTGGCAGTGGCTTCGTCCAGCAGCACAATGGGGGCGTTTTTCAGCAGCGCCCGGGCAATGGAAATGCGCTGCTTTTCCCCGCCGGAAAGGGTGCTGCCCCCTTCGCCCACCACGGTGGCATACCCGCCGGGCAAGGCGCTGATAAAATCGTGGCAGGCGGCCAGCTTGGCGGCGGCCACAATTTCCTCGTGGGTGGCGCCCTCGCGCCCCATGCGAATGTTGGCCTCAATGGTGTCGTGAAAAAGGTACACATCCTGAAACACCATGCTCACGTCGCACAGTACGTCGTCGGGGTTTTGGGCGGCCAGGGGCACCCCCCCAATGGAAATGCTGCCCGAGGTAACGTCCCAAAAGCGGGCAATAAGCCGGGCCACGGTAGATTTGCCGCTGCCCGAAGGGCCAATGAGGGCGGTAAGGCTGTGCTGGGGAATGCGCAGCGAAAGGTTGTGCAGCACCTCTTCGCTGCCGTACCCGAAGGATACATTGTGGAACACAATCTCCTGCCCGGCGGGCTTTTCGGTGCCGCTTTCATAGGGCAGCGGCTTTTCCTTTAGCACTTCTTCTATGCGGGTGGCGCAGTGGTTCAGCCGGGTAATGTTCACCAGCATCATCATAAGGCTCATAATGGGGTTGTACAGGTTCAGGGCCAGCAGCAAAAACACCACCAGCGTAAGGGGGGCAAGGCTGCCCTGTAGCAAAAGGGCTACCCCGGTGCCCATTACCACGGCGGTTCCGGCGTTCAGCACCGCCCGGGCCACCATGCCCACCGGGGCGCTGGCGCCCTCCATGTCAATGCTTTTTTTGCGCAAATCGTTGCACGAGGCCTTGAGGCTGCGGTACATTTCGTCGGTTTGGTTAAAGGCCTTCAGGGTTTGTATGCCGCCCACGTATTCCAGAATGCGGGCGGTGTTGTCTTGCTGGGCGGTAAGCAGGGCGGTGTTTTTGCGGGTAAGCTGGCGGTAGGCGTACACGGCAAGCGGTATGGCCGGCGGTATTACCGCAATGGTTGCCAGCGCCATGCGCCAGTCGAACACCGTTAGCACAACCAGGGCAAGGCTTAGCCGGGCCGCAATTACCGCCACCTGGGGCATCAGGCTGTTGCAGTTGTTTTGCACCGTCTCGTAGTCCCGCAGCAGCACGGTGGTAAGGTCGCCCACCTCTCGCCGGTTGTAAAAGCCCATGGGCAATTGGCGCAAATGCTCGCCCATAAACAGGCGCGACTTGCGCACCACCCCGGCAAAGCCGGCGCAGGCAATGATGTAGCTTTTGCGGGCCACAAAGTAATAAACAACCGTTTGCACCGCCAGCACGGCCCATAAAACAAGAATGCCGCGGGTGGGTATGGCCGCGCCGGGGCTTACAATGGGGCCCAGCAGCAGGTAAATGGCCATCAGCGTTATGGCGTAGGGAATAGAGGAAATATAATTGTCGAAAAACATCCACAGGCACAGCCGGGCCGAATGGCCGGGCTGGTGCAGGGTAATTTTGTTGAACCAGGCTTTAAATTTACGCATGGCCCGCCACTTCCTTTGTGTTGCTGTTCCGAATGCTCCAGGCGTCGCGCCGCTCGTTGGCCTCCACCATTTGGCGGTAGGTGGGGCTGGCGGCCAGCAGGTGGGCGTGGGTGCCGCTTTCCAGCAAACGGCCCTCCTTCAACACCAGAATCTGGTCGGCGTTTTCAATGGTTTTGAGGCGGTGGGCAATAATCAGCACTGTTTTGCCCGCGGCCAGCCGCGCGAAAGATTGCTGAATCAGGCTTTCATTCTCGGCGTCGGCGTAGGCGGTGGCCTCGTCCAGCACAATAATGGGCGGGTTCTTTAAAAACACCCGGGCAATGGCAATGCGCTGCTTTTCGCCGCCCGAAAGGTAGGCGTTGTCCTCGCCAATTACGGTGTCGTAGCCGTTTGGCAGCGCCGCACTTACCTCGTGAATGCCCGCGGCCCTGGCGGCGGCCTCCACCTCGGCGGGGCCCGCCGTTTGGTTGCCCATGCGTATGTTGCCCGCCACCGTGTCTTTAAACAGCACCGAATCTTGAAACACATAGCCCACCAGCTCCATCAGCCTGCCGGGGGCAATGTCTTTAATGTCTACCCCGCCAATGGCAATGCGCCCGGCCTGCGGCTGGTAAAAGCGCAGCAGCAGCTGGGCCACGGTAGATTTGCCCCCGCCCGAAGGGCCCACAAGGCCGGTAACGCTGCCCTGCTTCAGGGCAAAGCTCAGGTTGTTTACCGCCTGCAAACCGTCCTCGTTGTAAGAAAAGTGCACCTTTTCAAACTCAATTCCGTAGCTTTGGGGCAGCGCCGGGGCGGCGGGCGGCTCAATTTCCGCTTCGGCCAGTATGCCGTCTATGCGGGCCACGCCAATGGAAATGTCGTTTGTGGAAAGGGCCATGTTCATCATGTTTTCAAGCGGCTCTTTTAAGCCTGCGCCCACCAGCAGAAAAAGCAGCAGCAGGGGCAAAAAGTCGGTGTAAGAGGCGGCGGTAAGGGCAATTAGCAGCCCGGCGGGCAAAATAAGCAGCAGCTGGCCCCCCATGGCGGCGTAATAGGCGCCCATGCGGGGGGCAAAAAAGTAGGTGGCCCGCTCTACCGCCGCCGAAAAATTGTTAATGCCCTCGCCCAGCCGCGCAAAGGCGGCAAGCGAGCGGTTGAACACCTTAATAACCGGCATGCCGTGCACATACTCTACAATGGTGCCGTTCATCACCTCGCGGGTTTGGTGCATGTCTACCTGCGTTTGGGCCCCCTTGGGGTTTTTTAGGCCAACAGACACAATTGCAATGCAAATAATAAGCGGGGCAAGGGTGGCCAGGGCCAGCCGCCAGTCCATAACAAACAGGTACAGCAGGGTAAACACCGGCAGGGCAATGGAGGCGGCGGTGTCGGCAATGCTGTGGGCAATAAACTCCTCTATTTTTTCCACATCGTCCTGCACCACCTTTTTCAGCGCGCCCTGGGTGGTGTTTGTAAAATAGCCCGCGGGCAGGCGGGCCAGCTTCTCCATCAGCTGCACCCGCAGCTCGTACAAAATGTTGTAGGCCGCCCGGTGGGAAAGGCTGCTGCCTGCAAAGCCGCACACGCCGTAGGCAAGGGCGGCCGCCGCCGTACCCCCCACCAGCCAGAATATGGTGGCGGGGGCAATGGCCGCCAAATTGTGGTAGTGCAGCACAAGTTGGCGCAGCAGGGTGTAAATGGTAAAAAAGGGCACAAGGCGGGCGGCGGCAGACAGCACCGCCAGCAGGCAGGCGGCGCCCAGCTGCCCCCTGCGCCGCCCGGCCAGCTCCATCAGCCGCGCCAGGCCGGTTTTGGGTTTGGACTTTTTCATTTTGGGCCTCCTCTTGACAATGGGATATTGCTGCAATAAAATGAACCAAAAGAATAAAACTGGTTCGTTTATTCCTTTATACGTTAGCACTGGCTAACCAACTTGTCAAGAGAATTTTATGCCGCAATTGTGGTATGATACAGGTAGCACAATAGGGAGGGGTAGTGCCATGCCCGCTATATTCAACGAACAAAACCGCGACGCCGTACGGGCCGCAATGCTGGAAAAGGGCTTTGAGCTTTTGAAAAATTATGGGGTAAAACGCATGACGGTGGCCGGTATTGCCAGGGCGGCGGGGCTTGCGAAGGGAACCTTTTACACCTTTTTTTCCTCGAAGGAAGAATTTATTTACCAAATTGTGCTTCACCGGCGGGAAATGGTAAAGCAGAAATACCTTGCCCTTGCCGGGCAGTACGGCTGTATTGGCCCAAGCCAGCTGCTGGAATATTTCCTTTATATCGGCGAGAATGACATGAGCATTTACCGCTATTTAACCGAGCAGGACATGAACTACCTTTCCACCAAATGGCCCAAAGAGTACAGCTTTAACCCCGGGGCGGACGAAGCCACCACCCTGTGGCTGATGTCTTACATGAAAGGCCTGCGGCCGGGCGTAAACTGGCGGGTGCTGGCCAACAGTATGAAGGTGCTGGCCATGGTGGATATGGCGAAGGGCCTGCTGCACGAAAGCGCGCTGGAGGAAACCCGCCAGGTGCTGCGCAGCGGCCTGCTGGAATATTTGTTTGGCAAACAGCCCTAAGGCGCCTGTGCAAGGCCTGGCATGCGGGCGAAGCGCCCCTTTTGCCGCTCCGCGCTGCCGCCGGTTGAAGGTTGAAAAAGCTCTCGTTGTAGGTTAAAAAGTTCTCTTTGTTTAAAAGAAATTTTTCTTTTGCCGCTTGCCGCCCCATAAGGTGCCAAGCCCTGTTCCCGCTTTTTTTCAAAGCGGCGCTTGCAAACGCTGTGGCAAAAGCCGCAGACAGGGCGGGCCGCCCTGTGGTGTTTTTGCGCCTTTGCCACAGGGGGGCAGCGGCAGGCACGCCCCGCCGCGCCATGTTTTTGCCCTCCGGGCGGCCCTGTGATTTTTTGCGCCTTTGCCGCAGGGGGCAGCGGCAGGCACACCCCGCTGTACTATGCCTTTGCCCGCCGGGCGGCCTAAACTGGCTATTGGGCGGGCGGTTTTTTTGTAGTATAATGAAATAAATAAGGAAAGGGGGAATGAATATGGACGAAACTACCTTGCTTGCCTCCGGTTACCGGAAGTACCCCGGCAGCGAGCTGGATATTTATTTCAACAAGGCCTTGTGCCAGCATTCGGCAAATTGCGTGCACGGCGACCCCGAGGTTTTTAAGGTGGGCCGGGTGCCGTGGGTGCTGCCGCTGGGCGGCCACACCGAAACCATTGTAGAGGTTATTGGGCGCTGCCCTGCGGGCGCGCTGAAATACAAGCTGAAAAATTCCGATAGAGTGCTTCCCTAGCGCCGGGCCGCCGGGGCCTGGGTGTTTTTGTGCGGGCGGGCTTTGCCTTTTGCGCAAGGGCTCCGCCAAGGCGGCCCGCCCGGCAGCGGGGGAAAAATAAAAACAGGCGGGCCGGTTTTTTTCGGCGGCACGCCTGTTTTTTGTTTTGCTTTTGTGGGGCTGTTTTATAAGGGGGACGCCCGCAAGCGCGGGGCGGCTGCCTTGAAAAAGCCGAGCGAACCGTCTTTTGGGGTGTGCATTTCGGTGCAAGCTACCCGCAAGTGTGAGACTTTGGCGTAAGCTGCCCGGCGGGCGGGCCTTGGCGTAAGCCCTGCAAGGCCTGTCGGGGCTGCCCGCAAAGGACAGGCTTGCCGTGGGCCATACGCAAGGGCGGGCTGCCTTGAAAGGGCAGGGTAAGCCATCTTTTTTTGCGTGTTTTTCGGTGCAAGCCACCCGCAAGTGTGAAATTTTGGCGTAAGCTGCCCGGCGGGCGGGTTTTGCCGTAAGCCCTGCAAGGCCCGGCGGTGCTGCCCGCACAGAACGGGCTTGCCGTGGGTTCCGTGGGCCATACGCGAGAGATACGCAAGGGAAAGGCGGTTGCCCTGCAAAAAGGGCGGGTGGAAGCCCCCCACCGCGCCCCGGCGGCGCCGCCCCTATGTTTCGCTGTTCATTTTTTCCGCAATGGTGTTCAGGTAAAACCAGCGCTCGGTTTTTTCGTTCAGCCGGGCGGCCACCTCTTCTTTTTGGGCCAGCAAGCGCTGCAGCGTTTCAAAATCGCTTGCGGCGGCGGCAAGGGCGGCCTCAATTTGTGCCTGCTCCTCCTCCAGCGCCGCAATTTGGCTGTCTATCACGTTGTACTCGCGCTGCTCGTTGAAGCTGAACCGGGCCTTTTGCGCCGGCGCGCGGGGGGCGCTTTTGGGGGCCGCTGGCTTTTCTGGCTTGCCCGGGGCTTGCTGCTCTGGCGGCGCGGGGCGGTTTTGCAAATAGCTTGAATAGCTGCCCTGGTATTTCTGTACCACGCCGTTTTCGCCCACCTCAAAAATAAGGTTGGCAACCTTGTCTAAAAAGTACCGGTCGTGAGACACCACCAGCACCGCGCCGGGGAAGCCCTCGAGGTAGTCCTCTAAAATTCGCAGGGTGTCAATGTCCAAATCGTTGGTAGGCTCGTCCAGCAGCAAAACGTTGGGGGCGCTTGCCAGCAGGGTCAACAAATACAGACGCCGCCGTTCGCCGCCCGAAAGGCGGCCAATGGTGTTCCACTGCAGGTCCGGCGGGAAAAGAAATTTTTCCAGCAGCTGCGCGGCGCTCAGTTTGCCGTCAACGGTTTCAATGCCATCGCCAAAGCTTTTCACATAGTCAATCACCCGCAGGGTGGTGTCCATGTCGGCGGCCTCCTGCATAAAATAGGCAATGTTTACGGTGTCGCCTGTACTTATCTCGCCGCTGCCCGGCTGCAGGCGCCCGCTAATCAGGTTCAGCAGGGTGCTTTTGCCCGCGCCGTTTTTCCCAACAATGCCAATGCGGGCGTTTCGCGCAACAACATGGCTGAAATTGGCAAGCAGCTGCT
This sequence comes from Oscillospiraceae bacterium, assembly GCA_047973285.1. Taxonomy (GTDB): domain Bacteria; phylum Bacillota; class Clostridia; order Oscillospirales; family Ruminococcaceae; genus JAAYCI01. The sequence continues at coordinate 6,990 of JBKEBR010000397.1, forward strand.
TTTCACCAAAGCTTTTGGAAAGGCCCTCTATTTCTATTATTTTTTTGCCAAGGCGGCTGGCAACCGAGCTTAGCGCCAACTTTTCCTCCGGGGCGGCGGCAAGCTGGCCGCCAAGCTCTTCAAAGCGCTCTATGCGCACCTTGCTTTTGGTGCCCCGCGCGCGGGCACCGCGGCTCATCCACTCCAGCTCTTTTCGGTACAGGCTTTTGCGCTTGCGGGCGGCGCCCGCCTCTATTTCCTCGCGCTGGGCTTTTAGCTCAAGGTATTTTGAATAGTTCGCCTCGTAAAAAAAGAGGCTGCCGTTTGCAACCTCGGCAATTCTGGTAACCACCCGGTCAAGAAAATAGCGGTCGTGGGTTACCATTAAAATGGCCCCGGCATATTTTACCAGGGTGTTTTCCAGCCAAACAATCATGTCGTTGTCCAAATGGTTGGTCGGCTCGTCCAAAATTAGCAGCTCGCAGGGGGTTACCAGCGCGGCGGCCATGGCCACCCGCTTTTTTTGCCCGCCAGACAGGGTGGCACTTTTGTCGTCAAACCCGGTTCTGCCAAGCTTGCCCAGAATGCGCTTTGCCACAAACTCCTGCACGGCCTTTTGCGCGGCCTTTACGCTGGCCAAAACCTGCTCCAGCACGGTGCTGCCCTCGTTTAAAACCGGGTTTTGGGGCAGGTGGGCAATGCGGGCGCCGGTTTGGGCTGTTACAAGGCCGCTGTCCGGCGTTTCCACCCCGGCTATTATTTTCAGCAGGGTAGATTTTCCGGCCCCGTTCAGGCCAATTACCCCAATTTTGTCTTTTTCGTTTATGTACAAAGAGCATTGCTGCAGC
>JBKEBR010000398.1:0-3592 GCA_047973285.1 Oscillospiraceae bacterium
CGAAAGCGGGCTGAAAGCCCCCTACCTTTTCAAAAAGCTCTTTTTTAAAGGCGGTAAAATGCGCTAGATAGTTGCAGCACAATAAATATTGGGGGGAATAATCCGGTTTGAAATGCCCCGCCGACGGGCGCAGAATGCTGGCCGAAAACAAGGCCTCGTCGCTGTACAAAAACCCGGCCCCGGTTTGGTGCGCCGCCTTTGCCATTTCAAACAGGGCGCTGGGGGCCAATACGTCATCGTGGTCCAGCAGGGCCAGGTATTCCCCCGTTGCCAGGGCGGCGGCGCGGTTAGTGTTGGCCGAAATGCCCTCGTTTTCCAGCTTTATATAGGCAATGCGCTCATCGGCAAGCCCGCGCACCATCCCTTCCACCGCCTGCGCTTCTTCGCTTGCGTCGGCAATGCACAGCTGCCAGCGCGGGTAGGTTTGCCCCTGTACCGAGACCAGCAGCTCTTTAAAAAAATCCTTCGGCACATTGTACACCGGCACGCAAAGGCTAATCAGCGGCCAGCCGGCCGTGTCGGCCTGGCGCTGGGCCGCCAACGCCGCCTTGCCGGGCAAAAAACGGCCTTTTTTTGCGCCGTAGCGGCGCTTTATATATCGGGCGGTGCGCCGCAGGGTGGCGCTTAGCCCCTCCTGCCCCACAAGCTGCTTAAAATACAAAAGCAACTCCCGGTTGCGCTTTTTTTGCAGCTTTTGTGTTTGGTCGTCTTGCTTCACACCCGGTACCTGCCTTTGTTATTTATAGCCTTTGCCGTTTGTACCTCTTGTTCTTTGCAGCCCTTGCCATTGGTATCCCTGGCATTTGCGCCCTTGCCGGCTGCCATTCTTGCTGTTTGTTATTTTTGCTATTTGTAGCCGTAGTTTTCATGCTCAAGGGTAAAATGGGCATTGTAAAAAGGGTCGCCGTTTTTCAAAATGTCCGCATGCTGCTCGCGGAAAGCGGCCGCCTCGCCGTCAAACCGTTCCTTGGCAGGGCCCTCGTTGTCGTAGCCGCGGCTCTTGCTTTCAAAATGATACGCCTCGGCAAACGGGGTGAACACATTCCAAAAGCCCTCTTCCCGCAGCCGCAGGCAAAGGTCCACATCGTTGAAAGCAACGGCAAACCTTTTTTCATCCATGCCGCCAAGGCGGGTGTACAGTTCCTTTTTAATCATCAGGGCCGCGCCGGTAACCGCGCTCATATTCTGGGCGGTGCAAAGGCGGAATAAATCGCCGCCGTCGCCTCTGGCGTGCCCTTTGTGGTTTACCCCGGCCGTTCCCCCAATGCCCACAAACAGGCCGGCGTGCTGCACCGTGTCGTCGGGGTAGTACAGCAAAGGCCCCACAGCCCCCACATCGGGGCGCTGGCTGTAGCTTAAAAGCTCCGGCAAAAAATTCCCCTCGCCCAAAATCTCGGTGTCGTTATTCAAAAACAACAAATGCTCACCCTTGGCCTGCCCGGCGCCAAAATTACAAATGGCGGCAAAGTTGAACGCCCCCTCATATTCCAGCACCTTTAAATTGGGGGTGCTCTTTTGGGTGCGGGTATAGTAGCCCTTGGTTTTGCGTTCGGTGGAATTGTTGTCAACCACCAGTATCTCGGTGTTCTCCCAGCCGCCCAGTTTTTTTAAAGAGGCAATACATCGGGCCAAATCCTCGGTGTGGTCTTTGCTGGGAATGATAACGCTTACCTCGGGGGTTCCCTTTACGGCATACTGAATTTGGTACGCGCCGGGGTGCTTCTTTAATGCGGTTACCTCGCCCTGCAAATTCAGCCGGTCAAGGTGAGCCCGCAGCGCCTGGGCCCCCGCCTCCACAGCATAGGGCTTTTGAAAAATATCCCTGGCGGTAGAATTTTCATGGCGGCGCCAAAAATACAGCACCTTCGGAATATGCACAATGTTTTTGGTATGCTCGGTAAGGCGCAGAATCAAATCATAGTCCTGCGCGCCGTTGTAGGCATTGCTCTCGCCGCCGCCCGCCTTTTCAAGCAGAGCACGGCTGAACGCACAGAGGTGGGTAATGTAGTTGCAGCCGCGCAGCGTATCGGGGCCATAATCCGGCTTGAAATGGTATTCTCCCAGCTTTTTCAGGGTGCTGTCCAGCACAATTTCGTCCGAGTAGACAAGCTCGGCATCTTTTTTGTTGACAGCCTTTACCACTTCAAAAAGGGCGCTCGGCTGCAGCACGTCGTCGTGGTCCAACAGGGCAATATAGTCGCCCTTGGCCTCGGCCAGGCCAATGTTGGTGTTGTCTGCAATGCCCGCATTTTTGTATAGGTGAACATACCGCACCCGTTTGTCTTTTTTGCGGTACTTTTTGGCCGCTTTTCCCACCTCGGCGTGGTCTTTGTCGCTGCCATCCACCAAAACCAGTTCCCATTTGCGGTAGCTTTGCTTCAAAACGCTCACAATCATTTGGTCAAGGTAGGCCGGCGCCGTATTGTACAGCGGCACCACCACCGACACAAGGGGCATGCTGTTAAACTTGGTGCCCCGCTGGCTTACCAGTTCCCGCTTAAGGGGCATATCGGCCCGGTATTTCCATACCTCGCCATGGGTGGCAAGGCGGTAGCGGTACATAAATTCCCGCCCGGCGGCCTGTACCCCGCGGGTGCCCAAAGTACCCATTGTACGGCCAAAAAGCTGTGAAATGCGCTTGGGGGAGGCATTCCGCCGCAGGGCCTTGCCTATGGAATCCACCCCTTGGGTGGGGTCGTTTTTTTTGGATTGCTTCATTGCCCGGAACCTCCAAAATAAGCCTCGAACATCATTTTTCCTGTGCGTGCTCGCGGTAGGCGCCGCACACCTCGTCGCAGCCGCCCTCCATAACCACCTTGCCACGGCGCAGCCAGGCAACCTTGTTGCACATGCGTTCTATCTGCTCTATATCGTGGCTTACCAGCAAAACCGTGGTTCCCCCGCTCATCAGCTCGTGCATACGGTTTTCGCACTTTTTTTGGAACAAAAAGTCACCCACCGAAAGTATTTCATCGCAAATTAACACATCCGGCTTGGTAACGGTTGCCACCGAAAAGGCAAGGCGCGCCACCATACCGGAGGAATAGTTTTTCACTGGAACATCTAAAAAATCTCCAAGTTCTGAAAACTCCACAATGTCCTGAAATTTTTCCTCCAGATATTTGGGGCTCATACCCAAAACCGTGCCGTTTAAAAAAACATTTTCCCGGCCGGTGAGCTCGGGGTCAAATCCCGCCCCCAGCTCTATCAACGGGGCAACGCTGCCCCGCACGGTACATTTTCCCTCGGTGGGCTTCATAACCCCCGCCACCAGCTTCAGCAAGGTGCTTTTGCCAGACCCGTTCAGCCCCACAAGGCCGTACACATCGCCGGGCTGCACCTGCAAGGACACATCCTTAAGCGCAAAAAATTCCTCAAACTTCAAGGTTCCCTTAACCTTGCGGATAAACCATTCCTTGAGGCTGTCCACCTTTTCCTTCGCCATGTTAAAACGCATGGAAACGTGCTCTACTTCAATAATCGGCACAGGCATTTAACGAGCCCCTCCCTTATACATACAAAATAAACTTATCCTGGGCCTTTTTAAAGGTAAAAAGCCCCAGCGCCAAAGCGGCCACAGCCCACCCCACAC
>JBKEBR010000399.1:0-2983 GCA_047973285.1 Oscillospiraceae bacterium
CCTCTCTTCATTGGTGTGGCGCCGGCAATTTTACAGGCTCCACTTTTTGGGCACAAACAGGTTTTCAAAAACCCGCGTGGCATAATTGTCGCTCATACCGGAAATATAATCGGTAACCGCCCGTTCCACCCCTTCGCTTCGGGCAATTACATTGTAAAATTCCGGCATGGCCTCCGGCTTTTTTTTGAAATATTCATACAGTTCAAAAATAAGCTTTTCCACCTTTTGTTCTTCCGCTTTGGCAATGGGGTCTACATATACGGTGGCGTACATGTATTTGTGCAAAAGGCTGTACATTGCCTCTACTTCGGGGGCCATGGCAAGGCTGCCGCCCGAAGAATTTTCCACCAGCGAGGTAATAAGGGTGGTAATGCGCCGGGATTTTGTATTGCCCAGCACCCGCACCGCCTCTTTGGGCAGGCTTTCCGGGGCAAGCACACCGGCCGAAATGGCATCCTCTATGTCGTGGTTGATATAGGCAATTCTGTCGGCATAGCGCACCACGCTGCCCTCCAGTGTGGCGGGCCACTGGCCGCTGGTGTGGTTTTCCATGCCGTCCAGCACTTCCCAGGTAAGGTTCAGGCCCCTGTGGTTTTTTTCAAGCTGCCGCACCACCCGCACACTTTGCCGGTAATGCTTAAAGCCACCGGGGCACAGGGCCTGCAGCGCTCGCTCGCCCGCATGGCCAAAGGGGGTGTGCCCAAGGTCGTGCCCCAGGGCAATGGCCTCGGTTAAATCTTCGTTATAGCGCAGGGCGCGGGCAATGGTGCGGGCAATTTGGCTTACCTCCAGCGTGTGGGTAAGGCGGGTGCGGTAGTGGTCGCCCTCCGGCGAAAGAAACACCTGGGTTTTTTGCTTGAGCCGCCGAAACGCCTTGCAATGAATAATTCTGTCTCTGTCGCGCTGGTAGGGGGTGCGCAGCGGGCATTCCTCCTCGGGGCGCTCGCGCCCTTTGGTATTTTGGCTTAAAACCGCGTAGGGAGAAAGCGTTTTCGCTTCAATTTGCTGCGTTACCTCCCGCACCGTCAATTCCATAGTCTCCCCTTTTTTTGCAACGCCCGCTTGTTTGGCATTTTGTATAAATACTCTTCTAATAATATATACGACATAAACAATAAAAGTCCTTCTTTTTTAAAAAAGAAAAACCGGGCCGTACTATTTTTCTCTAAACCCTGCCCGCACCCGCGCTGCCGGGCCGGTTGCAAGGCTAAAACACCAGAATTCTCTCGCCGCCAAACCACAGCACAATTGGCAAAATATACACCGCCGCAAGGGCCGCAACAAAGGCGGCCCACAGCAGCACCAAAGCCAGGCGCCCCGCCAAAATACGCGCGCCGCCCGCCACCGCAGAGGGCCTGCCCCTTAGCCTTTGCATTGCGCGGCGCAGCGCCGCCGCCAAAAGCGCCGCCGCAAGCAACAGTCTGGTAACAGCACCCGGGGCAAAACCGCGGGGCAAAAATTTCAATTCCACAACATTGCCGCCCTGCTGCAGGGACACCGCCATAAACCCGTCCAGCACTTTATAAACCGGCGCTTTTTCTCCGTTTACCAGGGCGGTAAACCCCTCGTCGTAGGCAATGGGCAGCACCAGCAAACCGCCTTGTTCGCTTTGCACAGAAGCTGTCAGCCCCCCCGTTTGCAGGGCAAGAGGCACGGTGGTTGCATTTTGCACCGCCTGTTCAAGCTGCCGCTGTTTTACGCCGTACACCCCAAAGCTTCGCATCACTTCGTTGCGCAAAAGGCCTATGCTTACGGTAACTGTTTGGTTTTCAAAGGTACCCAGGTTCAGCAGGCCGTTGTTGTTGCTGTTCGGGTAGATTCCCTCAATATAAATATCATTTACCGAAATGGAAAACCCGTCATCCACCACCTCGCCCAGCCTGCTTGAAAGATAGCGGAAGCAGTCAAAATACAGGGTTTCCGCTTCGCCAACCTGTATTTGGTACACAAAAATGCCGGCTTGGCCCGCCGTGCCGTAGGCGAAATATTCCCCCTCTGCCTGGTTGTACTCGTAATTCACATTTTGCAGCTGGGCAGGCTCGTACCGCTTAAACAGGTTGCCCTCACTACCGTAAACATTCTGGTACAGCCAGTTTTGCGCATAAAAACGGTCTCCCTCTGGCAGGGTTGCAATGGCCCCCGGGGCTGTTTGCAAAACCATGCCGCTAAGGTTGCCCGGCACCAGGGGGTTGTTTACCAGGGCATACCAGTTGTTTTGGTACACCGTATTTTCCTCGCTGTAGTTGGGGTCTATTCCGTCCCGCTGGCAAATAATGGTGTTTATGCCAAGAAAATGGTCGGTAAGGGTGGTGCCGCCAAGGCCGGACATCTCCATCCAATAGCCGGAATAGCCCATTTTTTTCATGGCCACCATATAGTCCCACCGGGTCAGAGAGGAATAATGGGCAACAGAAGCATACCCCATTGCCCCAATGTTGTTCGCGTCGGTGTATTTGCGGGATAATTTCACACGCCCGGTGCTTTCGGGCAGCTTTTCCGCCAAATCCATCGCCACTGAAAAGCTTTCGGTTTCATTGGCGGGCGTGCCCATATACAGCAGCCCGTTGTACAGCCCCTCAACGGCAACAAAACAGCAAAGCACCAAAGCAAACACGCGTTTACTTAAATATTTTTTTGCCCTGGCTGCCAGCAAAACAAAGAACAAAACGCCGCCCAGCGCAAAGCAGCACAGCGCCCAGGCAAGAGAGCCCGTATTGCCCCACAAGCTGTACACATACACACCGGCCTGTTGACTGTAAAACAACAGAATGTGCAGCAAAAAAAAGAAATAGAGCGCAAGGCCCGCAGCCGCAAGAACAATGCCCTCCGGCTTACTTTTGGCCGGTTCCTTGGCGGGCGCCGTATTTTGAAAGGCGGCGCTTACCAGCATAAGGGCAAAAAACAACGGAATAAACCCATACCTTGAGGGAAAGGCTTGGTAGCTGCCCGCGTGCCAAACAAGGTTCACCGGGTCTACCAGCAG
>JBKEBR010000400.1:0-2496 GCA_047973285.1 Oscillospiraceae bacterium
AATTTTACCGGGCATGGCCCCAATATAGGTACGGCGGTGCCCCCTTATTTCGGCTTCATCACGTACGCCGCCAAGGCTCATGCGGGCATATTGGCGCCCAAGCGCTGTGGCAATAGAGTTTGCAATAGAAGTTTTGCCAACCCCGGGGGGGCCAACAAGGCAGATGATTTGGCTTTTTACCGCAGGCGAAAGCTTGCGCACGGCCAAAAGTTCCAAAATACGCTCTTTTACCTTTTTAAGGCCGTAATGGTCGCGGTTTAAAACAGTTTCCGCTTTTTTAATGTCCAGGCTGTCTACGGTGGTGGTGTTCCAGGGCAGCTCAAGGCAGGTGTCAAGGTAGGTGCGAATAACCGCCGCTTCCTGGCTGCTGCCCTGCATCTTTCCAAGGCGGTCTGCCTCTTTTAACAGCTTTTCTTCGCCTTCCTGCGGCAGGTTCAGCTTTAAAATACGGTCTTTGTATTTTTCGGCCTCGCCTTGGGTATCTTCCCCTTCATCCAGTTCCCCTGCTATTGCGCGCATTTGTTCGCGCAGGTAGTAGTCGCGCTGGTTTTTTTCCATTTGCTCGGAAACCTTGTCCTGAATGTCTTTTTCAATGGCTAGAATTTTGTTTTCCTTCTGCAAAAGGGCCAGCAGCTTTTCAAGGCGCTCCAGCAAAGAGGAGGTGTCCAGAATTTCCTGCTTGTCAGAGTATTTAAACATAAGGTTGGCAGGCAGGTATTCCGAAAGCTGAAGGGCGGAATCGCCTGTCATAATTTTATATACAACGTCTTTGGGCAGCCGAGGGTTGAGGGTAAAATATTCCTCAAAGGCCTCTTTGATGCTGCGGATAAGGGCTTCGGCCCGGGGCGCATCCTGTGCGCGCACTGTTCTTACAGGGGCAGATTTGGTGCCCGCCAGTAAAAACCGGCCGCTGTTTTAAAGGGTTATAAGCTTGGCGCGGTATTTGCCCTCTACAATTACCTTCACAAGGTCGTCGGAAATGCGAAGCAACTGCTTTACCTCGGCAACAACGCCATACCCATACAAATCGTCCATAACGGGCGTGTCTGTTTCAAGGTCTTTTTGGGTAACAAGAAAAACACTGTTCCCATTTGTCATTGCCCACTCGATAGCGGCAATGGATTTGCTTCTGCCTACTTCAAAATGTATTACGTTGCTGGGAAAAACTACCAGCCCGCGAAGAGCAATAGCCGGCAAACGCACAATATCTGTGCCGGACTTGAGCTTTACTTTTACTTTTTCTGCCATAATTATCCCTCCTGAGAAATTGGGGTTTCAGAAATATGCACCCTTGTGGCGGAAAACGGCCAGTTAAGGTTGTTGAAAATGCCACAAAGCAAAGTTGGCAAAAATTAGTTATGATTGCTAAAATTATTAAACAACGTGAGTTTATATTGAAACACAAGAAATCACATCGGATTTTTGCATTAGCAAACAGCAACGAAGAGTGCTAACTTTAAAAGTAGTATACCCTATAAATGTGTATAATTCAAGGAAATTTTAATCTTTTTTTGCGGCTGTTTTCAAAACAAAAAAACGGCTTTTCTAAATGTTTTTCCCATGTTATGGGGTAAAATCAGACAGGCTCTCTTTTTCTTCCACCTTTTCCCATTTGTTTTCCATCATGGTTTCCAGTGTTTTAGCAATGGTGGAAAACATCGAAAGTTCGGCTGCCGTTCCGGCGCTTTTGTCGGTTAAAATGGCCAGCAGGTACGGGTGCGGGGCATATACAATGGCCATGTCGTGGTAGGCGTTTTTGTCCCACCCATATTTTCGCACCACTTCGTACTCAGAGCGTATCATAGGGTAACGGGTATTCAAAAGGTGTTCTTTAAATTCTTCGCCATAAACCCCGTTTTCAAGGTATTGAAACATATTTTTTAAATAAATACCGGCATCCAAAGCGCAAATTCTGCCATTGATGAGGTTGCCAATCTCATCTGGATGATGCATTCCGAAGGTTTTGGAATACTCAAGGTACCCATCGGCCGGGAAATGCTTCAGCAGAATGCGCAGCGCCCCGGTATCGCTGTACCGCAAAAGATAAAATATAAGTTCTTCCAATGTGAAGTTTCTTGGCAAATCAGGGTCGTCTTTAATCTTGCCGGAATTTTCAGCAGAACTGGCAAGGGCCTCTTTGCTAACGTAATATGTGTCGGCAAGGCTTGTCTTTCCGGTTTCTACCAAATGGTATAGGTACATGGCATACGGCGCCTTATTCAGGCTTGCAATAAAAAATTCCCGCTCTCCGTTGTAAATATACTCCACGCCAGAATCCAGGTCTTTAAAGTACACCGCAACATTGTGGCCATTTTCCTCCTCTTCCTCTGAAACAGCCGCCCAGTTTGCCAGCAGCGCATCCAAAACGGCAATTTCCTGTTCGTCAAAATACAGGGCTGGAAATTCAGGGCTTTGGGAGACGCTGGAAGAACTGCTGGAGGCATTTGGAGCAGCCGAAGAGCTGGGGCTTTCCGGCTGCGCTGTACCAGAGGCACT
>JBKEBR010000401.1:0-3178 GCA_047973285.1 Oscillospiraceae bacterium
ATAAAGCGGTGCTTTTGGTTAGCACTGTCTAACCATATATACAATTTACAGGCTCCCCGCGTCAAACGTTTCTCTGAAATACTCCTTTTGCTTCCCAAAAAACTCCCTTACCTTCCATTACCGGCGGGTTGTTCTCCGCTGTGCTTTTCCACACCCCAGCCGGCATTCTGCTGCTGTATCCCAAACAGCCTTGCGTAAAGCCCGTCGGCTTTCAACAGCTGGGGCCCGCTGCCCTGCTGGGCAACCCTTCCGTTTTCAAGCACTACAATGTTATCCGCCCCCGCTATGGTACGCAGCCTGTGTGCAATAACAACCACCGTTTTATCTTGAATCAGCTGAGAAAGCGCTTCTTGAATTTCCAGCTCGTTTTCCGGGTCCAGGCAAGCGGTTGCTTCGTCCAGTAAAATAATGGGGGCATCCTTTAGCAGCGCGCGGGCAATGGAAATACGCTGCCTCTCCCCGCCGGAAAGGGTGCAGCCGTTTTCCCCCACAAGCGTTTCATACCCGCCGGGCAGGCGGTGCACAAACTCATGGCAGTTGGCGCGCCTGGCGGCTTCTTCAATTTCTTCCCGCGTGGCCCCGGTGCGGCCAATGGCAATGTTGTTGTAAATACTGTCGTTAAACAGCACCACCTCCTGAAAAACAAAAGAAACCCAGGTAAGCAGGCGTTCCGGGTCAATTTCCCGTATATCTGTGCCGCCTATGCGGATGCTGCCCCCGTTCACATCCCAAAAACGGGCAATCAGCTTGGATATTGTGCTTTTCCCACTGCCCGAAGGGCCAACCAGGGCCGTTACCTTGCCCTGCGGAATGCGAAAGGAAACATCCTTTATAACCGATTCTTCCTGGTAGCCGAAGCTGACATGGTCAAACTCAATCTCGTAGCTGTTCAGCACAGCCGCATCGTTTCCGGTCATCGGTTTTTCCTCATACACCGAATGAAGGCGCTTGATGGAAAGCAACGCGTACAAAAGGTCGCCCCATAAAGCCAGCGGGGTGGAAAGGCTGGTGTAGATGCGGCTGGAAAAAAGAAGGAACATCAAAAAATACAAAAGCTCTAGGCTTCCCGATGTTACCAGGTTTAACCCCACAAAAATTGAAAGCGGAATGCCAAAGCGAAGCATCATCATCGATGCGGTGGTAAGGGCCCCGTTTATCGTTTCTGTTTTTGTGCTTACCTTCATTAAACGGCGGTAGGCATCCTCCAGGCTTTTAAAATTATCGCCGCCAAGGCCAAAGGCTTTAATCACCTTCATTCCTTCCAAATATTCCTGCATCTGGCCGGAGGCGTCCAGCTTGCTTTGCAAATGTTCTTTGCCAATGCGGTTGTGCGTTTTACGGCACAGCAAAAGAAACCCAAAAGAAACCGGAACGCTTATAAAAATAGCCAGTGCCATACGCCAATCAAAAACGGCCAGTAAAACACAGGTTAAAAGCAAATTAAGCAGGGTACCGCCAAAGGCGGGAATAATGGAAGAAAAACTTTGTTCAATGGTGCCGCAATCGCTCATCATGTTCACGGTAATTTCGGTTAAATCTTTTTTTCCAAAGTAAGAAAGCGGCAATTTCCGCAAATGCTCGGCAAGGCTTGTGCGCTTTTCCCCGGCGGCTTCATAGGCGGCCACATAGGTTTTGCCATACTCATACCGGTGTGCAGCAAAGGCCAGCAAAACAACGGCAACAGAAAAGGCCGCCAATATCCAAAGCTTGTTCCACTCAACCACCCCGCCCCAAAAAGGCTGCAGAATTTCCACAAAGGTTATCATTAAAATCATAACCGGCAGCGACAGGCTAAGCTGCGCAAGGAAAGAGGAGAGAATGGATTTTTTAAGTGCTGTATCAGATGCGTCGGTAAGCAAAAGCAATTTTTTCAACATGTAATTTTCCTCCTTTACGCAAGCTTCCAGTTCAGCGCTTTGCTGTATACGTCCCACATGTGGCGGTACCGGGCCCCGTGCTGAATCAACTCCCGGTGGGTACCCTGTTCTTCAATGCGGCCATCGGCCACAACAATAATTTTATCCGCATTTTTTATGGTAGCCAGCCGGTGTGCAATAACAATAACGGTTTTGCCCTTCATCAGCTTTTCCAGCGCGGCCTGAATTTTTTGCTCGTTTTCGGGGTCTGCAAAGGCGGTGGCCTCATCCAGAATTACAATGGGGGAATTTTTCAGTATGGCCCGCGCAATAACAATGCGCTGGCACTCGCCCCCGGAAAGATAGGTGCCCTTGCTGCCCAGCACGGAATGGTATCCGTTTGGCAAGCGCTGGATAAAATCGTGGCACATGGCGGCCTTTGCCGCCGCAACAGCATCCTCGTCGCTGGCATTCTCGTTGCCTGTTTTAATGTTTTCCAAAATGCTTTTCTTAAAAAGAAATACATCCTGAAAAACAAAACTTACCAATTGCATCAGGTCGTCAAGCTCCATGTCCCTGCTATCTGTACCGCCAATCCGTATCGTTCCGCTGTCAATGTCCCAAAACCGGGGAATCAGCTGCGCAATGGTGCTTTTCCCGCTGCCGGAAGGGCCTACCAATGCGGTTACCTGCCCCGGCTCCGCGGTAAAGCAGATGTCGTGCAGGGTTTCGCCCGCCTCCCCTTTGTTGTAAGAAAAATGAACATGGCTGAAAGAAATACCGTTTCCCTGCGGTTTCTCCCCCTGTGCATTGGTTTTAAGCACCGGGGTGTCAAATACGCTGCGCACACGCCGTATGCTGGACGATACCATAAAGGCCTGCACAAACACATACATCAGCTTGGACACCGGCCCCGCAATGCCCATACTGAAAATAAGGTAAAACAAAAAGGATATGGCAAACGCCTGGTAATCTGCCGAGTGGCTGCCAATGAGAATGCCCACCGGCAGCAGAAACAGAAACACCGAGTTCAGCAGCACCAAAAACGCGCAGTACGAATTTTTTACCGAGTGGGTATAGCGGATGGCGCTGTCCTTATAGGCCAGAATGGTGTCGTGGAATTTACGGAAGGAAAACACGGTTTGGTTAAAGGCCTTCACCACATAAATTCCCCGCACATACTCCACCGCGGAACTGTTCATTTTATCCTGCAAATCCTGGTAGGTTTCCATAAATTCTTTGGATTTGGGGTTGGATAAGCTGCTTGCCTGCGCAGCAAATCCCAAAACAATCGGTATAAGGCAGGCAAGACCCATCCGCCA
>JBKEBR010000402.1:0-4684 GCA_047973285.1 Oscillospiraceae bacterium
ACCCTCATTGCCTCCACCACCGAAAACCCCTACTTTTATATTTACAACGCCCTGCTAAGCCGCTGCACCGTATTTGAATTCAAACCCCTTACCCCGGAGGACGCCGAACAGGGCTTGCAAAACGCCGTTGAAAAAATAGAGGCGCTGGACGGCATTTCCATTGAAACCCAGCCCGGCGCCCTGCGCAAGCTGGCCACCGCCAGTGGCGGCGATATGCGCAAAGCCCTAAACGGGCTTGAATTTGCCGTAAGCGCCGCCCCCGAAGAGGGCGGAAAAAAGCTGCTTACAATGGAGGCGGCCGAGCAGGTGGCCCAGCGCTCCAGCCTGCGGTACGACCGCGCAGGCGACGAACACTACGACATTGTTTCGGCCTACCAAAAGTCTATGCGCGGCTCCGACCCGGACGCCGCCCTGCACTATTTAGCCCGCTTGCTGGAGGCCGACGACATAATGAGCGCCTGCCGCAGGCTGGTGGTGTGCGCCGCCGAAGACGTGGGCCTTGCCTACCCCCAAATTTTACCCATTGTAAAAGCCGCCGTAGACATTGCCCTGCAAGTGGGCATGCCAGAAGCGGCCATTCCCCTTTCCGATGCGGTGATTATGGTGTGCCTTGCCCCCAAAAGCAACAGCGGCAGCGAGGCGGTTGCCAAGGCCCTGGCCGACGTGCAAAGGGGCAAAACCGGGCCCATTCCCCGCCAGCTGCAAAACAAGCATTTCGACGGCGAAGACGCCGAAACAAAGGGGCAAAATTACCTTTACCCCCACAGCTATACAAACGGCTGGGTTGCCCAGCAGTACCTGCCGGATGCTTTAACCGGCACCGCCTATTACGAATACGGAGACAACAAAACCGAACAGGCCTTTAAAGACTATTGGAGCAAAATAAAAGGCGGCAAATAGCCTTTGCCGCCTTTTGCGCATACCTTTTGGTTTGCTTTTTAAAACCATGCCATTCCCGCCTTTGCGCGGTGCTGCCTGCAAACAGCATTTGCGATTTGCGGCGCCGCCTGCTTTTCCATAAAAAAACTATCTTGCGCCCTTTTAAAAACCACTTTGGCCTTGCCCTGAACGACAAAACCTGCCGGAGGATTTAGCCGTATGATGGACGACAAAAAATTGCTGGAAATTATGAACAGCCTTACCCTGCGGGAAAAGGCTGCCCTGTGCAGCGGGGCCACCTCGTGGCAAACCAAGGCAAACCCCGCCAAGGGCATTCCCTCTCTTTTTATGGCCGACGGCCCCCACGGCGTGCGCTTGGAGGACCGCAAAAACGAAAAGGCCAACAAAAGCCGCAGCAAACCGGCCACCTGCTTTCCGCCGGAGGTTACCCTTGCCTGCAGCTGGAGCCCCGAGCTTACCCGCCAGGTGGGGGAAGCCATAGCCGAGGAGTGCCGCCACTACGGCGTGCACATGATTTTGGGCCCGGGCATCAATATGAAGCGCTCCCCCCTGGGCGGGCGCAATTTTGAATATTACTCGGAAGACCCGGTGCTTACCGGCCGGCTTGCCGCGGGCTTTATCAACGGGGTGCAAAGCCGGGGCGTTGCCACCAGCCTGAAGCACTTTGCCGTAAACAACCAGGAAGAAAAACGCATGTCGATTAATGCCCAGGTAGACGAGCGGGCCCTTTTCGACCTTTACCTGAAAGGGTTTGAGCTGGCGGTGCAAAATGCCCGGCCCGCCACCGTAATGTGCAGCTACAACCGGGTAAACGGCGAATATGCCTCTGAAAACCGCAGGCTATTAACCGATATTCTGCGCCTTCGCTTTGGTTTTACCGGCGCCGTGGTAAGCGATTGGGGCGCGGTGAACAACCGCCCCGAAGGGGTTGCCGCCGGGCTGGATTTGGAAATGCCCACGGCGGGCGGCGTAAACGATTATGAAATTGTAAAAGCGGTGGAAAACGGTTCGCTTTTACAAGACGCGCTGGACACGGCCTGCTGGAACCTGCTGCGCCTTATTTTTTCTTACTCAAACCCCGCCCCCCAAACCGGCTTTCGATTTGAAACTGGCCACGCCCTTGCCGTACAGGCCCTTGCCAAAAGCGCCGTGCTGTTAAAAAACGATGGTCTTTTGCCCCTGGCAGAAAAAGAAACCCTGGCGGTTATTGGCGAAATGGCGCAAATTCCCCGCTACCAGGGGGGCGGCAGCTCGGTAATGAACCCCCAAAACCTGGTAAGCTTTACAAGTGCTTTGCAGCAATCGCAAATTTCTTTCACCTACAGCCCCGGCTACAGCGGCAACGCCGCCAGCCCAGCCTTGCTGCAACAGGCGGCCGAAGCCGCCGCCAAGGCGGAAAAGGTGGTTTTGTTTGTAGGCCTGCCCGACGCTTATGAATGCGAGGGCTACGACCGCACACATATTAACCTGCCCGAAAACCACGTTGAACTGCTAAATGCGGTTGCCGCCGCAAACCCCAACCTTTGCGTTGTGCTGTGCTGCGGCAGCCCGGTGGCCACCCCCTGGCTGGGTAAGGCAAAGGCCCTTTTGTGCCTGCACCTTGGCGGCGAAGGCCTTGGCGAGGCCGCTGTTCAGCTTTTGTTCGGCAGGGCAAACCCCGCTGGCAAACTGGCGGAAACCTGGCCGCTGGCTTTGGAGGACACCCCCGCTTTTCACCACTTTCCCATGGGCCCGGCGGCGGTAAGCTACAACGAAAGCCTCTACGTTGGCTACCGATATTACAACACGGCAGGCAAAGCGGTGCAGTTCCCCTTCGGGTATGGGCTAAGCTATACCCGCTTCGCCTACAGCGGCCTTACCCTTTCAGCCAATACGCTTAAAAAAGATGAAACCCTTACCGCCAGCTTTACCCTCACCAATACCGGCGGCCTTGCCGGGGAAGAAATTGTACAGCTATATGTCTCCCGCAAAAATTCAGCTTTTTGGCACCCGGTACAAGAGCTGAAGGCCTTTGCGCGGGTTGCCCTGCAGCCCAGCGAAAGCCGGGTGGTGCAGCTGGAGGTTCCCTATGGCGCCCTGGCTTTTTACAACCCCGAAACCAAAACAAATATAGTAGAGGCGGGCCTGTACGAAATACAGGTGGGCGAAAACAGCCACAGCCTGCCTTTAAAGGCAGAGGCCCAGGTGGAAGGGGTAAAGCCAGCCCCAGGCGGTGCCCTTTCTGCCGGCGCGTTTTACGGCCACATACAAGGCAACCGGTTCCCCGCAAATAAATTTGAAGCGCTGTACGGCAGCCCCTTGCAGCAAAACACACCGGTGCAAAAGGGCGGCTATACCCAAACCACCACCCTTGGCGAAATGGGCGAAAGCTTTTGGGGCAGAAGGCTTTTGCAGCTGGCCATATTTATTTCCGGCATTGAAATACGCTTTTCGGCCGACCCCGAGGTAAATGCCCGCGCCTGCCGCCGCATGTCGGAGGATTTGCCCTTTAAAAACCTTGTACTGCAAACCAAAGGCATTCTTTCCCCTTATTCATCTTCTATTTTGCTGAATATGTGCAACGGCAAGGGCGGTTTCTGGCGGTTTATCGCCTCGCTTTTCGGGCGCAGGCCCTACCGCCGCAAAAAATAAAGTATATACCAAAGGAGGCGGCCGCCATGCGCACCAAAGCCGACACCGCAAAAATTGTGGAAGCCCTTAAAAAAGAATACCCGGTGGGCATTTGCTCGCTGGATTATGACAACGCCTGGCAGCTGATGGTTGCCGTGCGGCTTTCCGCCCAGTGCACCGACGCACGGGTGAATGTGGTTACCGAAATTCTGTTTGAACAATACCCCACCCTGCCCCAGCTGGCCGAAGCCCCGGTGGAAAGCATTGAAGCCATTGTGAAGCCCTGCGGCCTTGGCCACAGCAAAGCGCGGGATATAAGCGCCGCCAGCAAAATAGTGGTAAGCCGGTATGGCGGCCGCCTGCCCGCCACCATGGAAGAGCTGCTGGCGTTGCCCGGTGTGGGGCGCAAAAGCGCCAACCTTATTTTAGGGGATATTTACCGTGTGCCCGGCGTGGTAATTGCCGACACCCACTGCATACGCATGGCAAACCGCCTTGGCTTTGTAACAAGCAAAGACCCTGTGAAGGTAGAAAATGCCCTGCGCAAGGTTTTGCCGCCCGAAGAATCCAACGATTTTTGCCACCGCTGCGTACTGCACGGCCATGCCGTGTGCACCGCCCGAAAAGCGTTTTGTGTAAACTGCGTATTGCAAACCATGTGCCCCAAAATTGGCGTTTCGTAACTTTTTTAGCGCAGCGCATGCTTTGCCTGCCGCAAACTGTACGCACAGGGCAAATGCCCCCAATGGCAAAAAAGAAAATGTGAAAAAATGTTTTTGTTTCCCCGCAAAACCTGTTGACAAACCTTGGCGCATTTGGTATATTATATTTTGTTGTGCGGCCATGGTGGAATTGGCAGACGCGCTAGATTCAGGTCACTTCTCCTCGGTGTATGCCGCGAAAACAGTATTCCCCCCAAAAGTGGTTTTCAGCATTTTGCACAACAAATTTTCGGCCACTTTTTCAATCAAACAAGTTTGATATGAAAAAGTGGCGTTATACCACTAATTATAACGCCACTTTCCATATATTGGAGCCTTTCCAATCCACATATCTTCCCTACTTACGGATAAAACGACCCATTATCGTCGGAAACAACCATCGACAACATGCGAAAAAGCAAAATATATCGCACTGGCGTGCATTAATCGTTGCTTGATAACTCAATAATGAT
>JBKEBR010000403.1:0-4816 GCA_047973285.1 Oscillospiraceae bacterium
CCAAAAGGCAAAGCCGCGCAAGGGCCACCACGCTGTTGATTGCCAGCTGGATATGTATTCGTACCTTTCCCGCATTTTACCCGCCGCCCACCAGCCGCTCGCGGTTTTGCCCGCCGAAAATGCAACCGAGCCGCCGCCCGAGGGCAAAGAGCCCTCTCGTGAAAAAGTGGTGGTTCACCTGCGCACAAAAGCCGAAAGGCCGCGTTTGCGGCACCGGCGGCACAGGCGCCACTTTTAACTTTCGCCAGAAAAAATGGTGGGGAAAGCCTGTGGGGGCTATATGAAAGCGCCGGGCGCCGTTAACGCCGCAGAATGTTGTATAATTTTAAATAATCAATGTGAAAATAATAAACCCGCCGGATAAACTGCCCGGCGGGTTTATTATGCTTTGGTGAATGCGGCCGGGGCCCGGCAATTTTTTGAAAATATTTACGGAAACTGCAAATAACCGCTACTGCCAGCGGCGGCAATGTGCCTAGGTGAAAGGCAGTATAAATTTGAAATATTGAAAGGGGGCTTTTAAGGCGCAAAGTACTTTGCGACCATACTGGCCTTTATGAGTGGTTTTTGAAGAAAAGTTGATATGGCCCTGCAATGCAAAACTAAAACACTGCCAAAGGCGGCGCTATGGCACCCCGGCAGTGTTTTAAAGGTATGGAAGATGAAAGGCATGTTTGGCCTTGTACCCAAGGGCGGCACGAAACCACTTTTCACTGTAAATTGTTTACTATTGGCGGTAAACAATCGCGTGTTTTACTGGGGTGGCTATGGTTTTTATTGTTCAGCCTGCCTGCGTTGTTCCAGTTCCGCTACAATTTCTGCATGGCGTTTGTCGGTGAAATTGTTAAACCACATGGGAATAACGGCCACAAACATGCCTATTGCCACCAGCAGGGTCATGCTCAGGTGAATAATGTCCATGGTAGAGGTGGCCTGCACCACATTCGGCTGGTATTTGCTCAGTGTCAGTATCAGGCCGCTGCCGCCGCTGCCAATGGCAATACACACCTTTGCGCTGAGCGTTTGTGTGGAACTGATGAGCCCCTCTGAGCGCTGGCCGGTTTTCCATTCGGCATATTCAATGGTGTTGGCAATCATGCTGGAAATTAATACCATGAAAAACCCTATTGGCAAACTGGAAATTAAGTACAAAACAATTACCAGGGTTACATTCTGGTAGCCAACAAAAAACAATACAAGGTTGGCTACCCCACAAAAGATACAGGCGCTGATATAGGTGGCCTTTTGCCCGAATTTTTTGGTGATAAAGGGGGTGAGTATGCCCCCAAGAAGGACGCCCGGCAACAGCAGCATGCTGAACAACGGCACCAGGCTTCGGGAATTCAGGTTGTATTGCACATAGTAAATCATTAGGTTATTGCGAATATATGTGGCGCCGAAGGCCAAAATCATGGAGAGGATGATGAGCAGCAGGGGCTTGTTTTGCGTAATGGCCTTGATAATATCTTTGAACTTAAAATCTTGGCCGGGGCGGGGGGCCACATGCTCTTTAATAAAAAGAAAACCAATAAGGTAAAGCACCGCAGCGATAATGCCCAAAACCAAGGCCGTCAGGAAAAAGCCTTTGTTCTGGTTGCCGCCACCAAGCGAATCTACCATGGGAAGCGCTATAACACCCACCACCACAGAGGCGACTGTGGTGAAAATTCTCGCGTTTCCATAAATTCTGGAGCGTTTGTTTACGTTTACCGTCATGGCGGCGGGCAAGGTCCAGAAGGGCACGTCTACAAAATCGAACGCGGTGCTCATAAGCACATAGGTAATGGCCGCATACACCACTTTGCCGCCCACGCTGATATTGGGCGTGCTGAAGCATAAAACAATTAGAATTACAACGGGCAGCGTCATAAACAAAAACCAGGGGCGGTACCGGCCCCAACGGGTGCGGGTGCGGTCTGTAATCATGCCGGAGATTGGGTCGTTAAACGCATCAAAAATACGGGCGGCCATCATAATAATACCGGCTGCGGCGGCCGTTATACCAAATACATCGGTATAAAAAACCAACATGTAGTTGCTCCAAAGCCCAAAAATGAGGTTTTGCCCCACCCCGGCAAGGGAATGTGCCACCATCTCGCTCTTTTTTACTTCTCCTGGAACAACGCCGGTCATTTTGACCTGCTTTGTACTCATACAAACTCCTCCTTACATATACTGGTGAAACCCGCTTGCCGGGGCGAATGGCAAATAAAGGCCATGCGCCGGGTTTGTGGCACAAAGGGGTTTCGTTTCCTGTTTTCATAGTAACAGAGTTGTGTGAAAGGAAGCATTGTCCCAGACCGGTTGTTTTTACAAAAACGGTATCCTGTGGCGACTACGCACTTTTTGGCAAGATGCCGCACGCCTTGTGCCGTTATGTTGTTTCGCCTGCGTGAAGTTTGCGGTATTCCATTGGCGTTATACCATGTTTTCGGTCGAACAGCTTATAAAAATGGGTTTTGTTTTCAAAGCCCAAAGCGGCAATAATGCCGCTGATGCTGGCCTCTGTTTGAACAAGCATATCTTCGGCTTTTTTCATGCTAATCATCTGGTTGTATTCGGAAATACTCATATTGGTGTGCTTTTTTACCACGCGGTTGATATAGTCGCTGCTGTAATTTAACATCTCCGCCAGTTCCGCGCGCGAAACCCGGCCATTCTTGGTTTCCATCAGGCGGGTTACCTTGCTGAACAAATAGGCCTCGGCAGAGGAATTGAGGGTTACATGGGTGCAGCGATAATAGCTTGGCTGCTGCAAATAGGCCAAAATACGGGATACAAGGCCAAGAACCATGTGGGTGTGCCCCGGCTGCTTCAGCAAAAGCTCTCTGGCCAGTTCTTCCATTGTACCGGCCACCTGTTCGGGGCCTCCGGTGCCGGGGGGCACCGGAACAAACTCCAAGTAATCTTTTTGGTATTGGGCCTGTTCCTCCAGGTTGCTTGCAAAAAACCGGTATACGGTATTTTGCTCACCTTCGGCCGGTGCGTACGCACTCATGCTGCCGCTGATAAAATCTTTAGACAGGCACAAAAACACCAGAAAAAAGCTTTCACCCAACACTTCGTAGTGGCGGGTGTTCCGGTTCATAAGGCAGGCGGTGCCCTTGGTGTAGCGGTAGCAGCCGTTTTCAATATGCTGCTCCACTTCGCCGTCAAACACATACATCAATTCAAAATAGTCGTGCTGGTGCATTTCAATGCACTCATTTTCCGGAAGGCTGAATTTTTCTATGGCACTGTTTTTTTCAAGGTGGAAATGCTCTTTGCCGCTGATGGAGGTGAGCGACACCATTTGGTTTGTGCTGTACCGCCCGCCGGCCATAATGTTGATGCAGAAAGGAACGTTCAGGGTACGCATATTGTCTGCCGGGCCCTCTGGGTGCTTCACACTGAAATTGTGGCTGGAAGGCGGGTTTTTCAGGCTGGGCTTTACCAAATGCCCCAAAGGGTCTTCCTGCGGGGAGCCGGGAAAAAGAAACATAAAATACCTCTCTTGCTTTGGTTGCAAAAGGCAAAGTTCTGGTCTGTTTTGGATACTCTGCCCGCGCAACATATCTACTCAGGTCAATGCCCGCTTTTGTTTTTTGCGGTATACTGGTTGCGGTGGCTACCACAATACTAGCATACCGTTGCGCGCTGAATAAATCAAGAAGCGGCATATTATCAAAAATAGGGAGGGCAATTGTATGAGCACCCAGGCCCCAAAATGGTACAATTTCAGCATTATTGAACAGAACAAAGAGAAAGGGCACAACCTTGCCATTCCACATGCAAGCCGTGAAGATGTGCTCTCACAAGGCGGTGAATACAAACGGTCTTTAAATGGGGAATGGAAGTTTCACCACCAGTTTGGCACCGCCTTTATGCCGGAAGGTTTTGCCGCAGCAGGGCTTGATGACAGCGAGTGGGGCACACTTCCCGTGCCCTCGGTATGGCAGCTGCACGGCTATGGAAAACCTGTGTACCTTGCAGCTTCCTTCCCCAGCGCCGTGGGGGTAGAGCTTGACAAGGTGCCCGATATTGACGATACACAAAATGAAGTGGGGATATATCGCCGAAGCTTCACCCTTCCCGCTGGCTGGGCCGGAAGAAATACCTTTATTGTGTTTGGCGCCGCCAAGGCCGCGCTGCGGGTATTTGTAAACGGCCAGGAGGTTGGGTATTCCCAGGGTTCTATGACGCCGGCGGAGTTTGATATTACCGCTTTTTTGGCAGAGGGCGAAAACCAATTGACCGCCGTGGTGTACCGTTACAGCGACGGCAGTTATTTTGAAGACCAGGATATGTGGTTTTTAAGCGGCATTTACCGGGAGGTTTACCTTTACAGCGAGCCCAAAGCCCGGTTGAGGGATTTTTATTTTACAACAGAGCCGAACGATACATTTACCTCTGCCGCGGCAAACCTTGCACTGTGCCTGCAAAACCGGGGGGGAGAGCCTGCGGCCCTTGTGGTTGGCGCAGAGCTTTGCCGTGGGGAAGAGCGCATTTCCCTTGGCCGGCTGCAAACCACGCTGGCCCCCGGGGCCGAAGCGACCGAGCATTTGGCCGCTGTAATTGAAGCCCCCGTTTTATGGTCGGCAGAAAAGCCGGAGCTGTATACTTTGGTGTTAACCGTAGCCCAGCAGAATGGCAGTGTAGAGTACAAAGCCGTTCACCACGGTATTAAGCGGGTAGAAATACAAAACGGCATATTTATGGTGAACGGGCAAAAGGTGAAGCTGAAAGGCACCAACCGCCACGACTTTGGCCCCGACAATGGCTGGGCCCTGCCAAAAGACACCTACCTTGAAGATGTGCTGCTGATGAAGCGGCACAA
>JBKEBR010000404.1:0-11324 GCA_047973285.1 Oscillospiraceae bacterium
GCGCCTCAGGCGCTGCCCCGTGTGGACGTTTTTAAAGAGATACTCGAAATATTCCAATAGAAGGCCAAAGGCGCGGAGTGGCAAAAAAGTGGCCGAAAAAAACTTTGCCACGGCCCGCACGGCACCCGGGCCGCCAACGCGGAAAAGGCAACCGGCAGGGCAGGTATAAAATAAATGATAGAGGGGTCCCGGGCAATTTTGCCCGGAACCCCTCTATCTTCACATATTTTTACTTTTGAAAAGCGGCGGCGTTCTCACACCGGCAAGCGCCCGCCAATTTGGTTATTCGTGGGTACCGCTGCCAGCGTCTTCCGCAGAGGGCACGGGGTCGGTTTCGCCCAAAGCCGCCTCTTGCTGTGCGGGTTCCTCGGCCTGTAAGGTTGGCGCTTCCTCCACATTGGCTTTTTCTGCTTCCTTTTGGTCTTCCGCCGCCTTCAGGCTTTGCTCCTTCTGTTCCTTTTCCGCAAGTTTTTCTGCCTTGGCGGCCTTTCGGTGCGCCGTGGCAGAGGTAATAACCGCAAAGAGCAGCGTAAGCAGGTTCAGCGCCCCGTCGCCAATAATAACGCCCGCAAAGTAATAGCGCAGCAGGTTGCCGTCAACATCGCTGGCAAAGGGGTTTACAATAAGCAGCAAGGCCAAAACGGTGGTAATAAGCGACAAAATTAAAATGCTCCACCAGGGCTTAAACCCGGCACTTTTGAGTTCAAGGGAAGTTTGAAGCTTTACAACGCTGTCGTATAAAATGGCAAAGCCCACAAGAATGGGCAAAAGCTCAACAAGAATGGAGGGCTTTGTGAAAAGAAAAATGCCAAGTGCAACCAGCAAAGCCCCAAAAGGCAAATCGTTTCGCGTGGCCTTTTCCGTGGTGTTTTTAATAAAATACACCGAAACCCGTATCAGGCCCAGCAAAACGGCTATGCAGGCCAAAAGGTAAAAAATAAACTGCCACATAAAGCCCGGGTTCCAAATAAACAAAAGGCCCAGCAGAACATAGGTGATGGAAATAATGGCAAAGGTAATTTTGAAGCGCCTGCTTGTTTGCATAAAACACCTCTCTGTACGGAAAATAGGAAAATATTGTAAAACAGAGGTTTCTATTCTACATTTTCCCCAATATTTTTAATTTTTTCGTGGAAAGCGGCATCTTCGCTTACCACCAAAATGGGCTGGGTAAAGTCGAGTGCGTACATGCCAATGTAGCTTTTCGCGTCAATAATCATTTGCCCGTCCAAAGAATGCAGCCCTACGTCCTGTGGGCTTTCCACGGCAAGGCGCTGAATGTCCTGCAGTTCATTGATATAATTGATTTTTTTCTTGCTTACCATATTAGACACTCCTTTTTTATATGCAGTAATTAAGTAGCCATTGCCCCAAAGCCAAGGGGGAAAACAGGTTTGGGGGCTGCCTATAGTATATCATTTTCACTTCAAAAGGGAAAGCGGTTTTTTTCTGATGCTGTGTTGTTTGCAGGCAAAGAAGAATCCCGCGCGGCTCAAAGATTCACCGGGGCAAAAAACACACTTGGGAAAATCCGTTTGCCAAATTCTAAATTTACATAGTGTTGTTTATTTTGCCGCTGGCAGCCATTTTACAAACTG
This sequence comes from Oscillospiraceae bacterium, assembly GCA_047973285.1. GTDB lineage: Bacteria > Bacillota > Clostridia > Oscillospirales > Ruminococcaceae > JAAYCI01. The sequence continues at coordinate 1,599 of JBKEBR010000404.1, forward strand.
CAGTAAAAAGCACTTTGGTAAAATATGAATAAAAAAAGAATTATACATGAAAAAACATTGAACTTGAGTGAAAAACATGGTATTCTAATAGATAAATATTGACTGCTGGTTTATAGAGTTCATTTTCTCGGGGCAAATATAACAGAGAAGTGGCATATTCCTGGCCTACGGCAAGGCGTGCAGTATATTAAAAGCAAGACGAAAGGATGTTATCCAGGGTGAAAAAAACAACCGCTAAATTTTTAATAGTATTTGCCATGGTGCTTGCAATATTGGTTCCTGTGGCGGCAAGCCCCTTTTTGGCAAGCCAGGAGGAAGTTGCACCTGCAAGCAGCGTTTCGCAGGGGGATATTGTTGCCGGCGCAGAGCAGCAGGAAAATGCGGGTGCCCAGCTGCAGGCGGTAGAGCCCGCCGCCTTGGCCGAGCCTTTGGCTGAACCGGCGCTTATTACACCGGCCTCTTCTGAAAATATTGTGCCGGCCAGCGTTATTGGCCAGTACAAGCTGTTTAATTTTAACTGGGTGCTTTCAGCCGGCACCACCCAAACGGGCAGTGTGTCAAGCCCGGTTATGGCAACCCTAAGCCTTGGCGCCAGCCTGCCCACCATGGAAAACCCCATCTACAAGGGGGTTCAGGTTCGGGTTTATTTTGGCAGCGCCGCCCAGTATATTGATTTCAGCGGCCTTGCCAGCAACCTTTTTACCGTGAACTATCAAAAATATGAGGGGACACTGGAAACCGATTCGGTTACCGGCGAGCCCTATCTCAGCTATACTCTCGGAGATTTCGCTGAAATTATTTCCGGGGATTTGTCTTTGCCCATTCGCTTTCAAAATGGCATTACACCCAGCGGAACGGTGGCAACCCCCACGGCCCGGCTGTATTATGTTGGTACGGCAGCCGATTACACCGACGTTCCCGAGGTGGCGGTTTCAACCTCGGTTACCGGTACCTCGGTGTTAAGCGAGCAAAATGGCAACGTTTACTGGGCCATGGCAAACGGCGCAAACCCGGCTGCCGTTTCGTTCAACCACAAAGATGAAACCGTGGAAGTAAGCGGCCAGTACAACCTGGCTTCGCGGGTAAATGTAAGCTATAAAAATGGCGGCGCCATCGGTGTTTTGTTTGCAAAATCCTTTGCGCTTTCCACAACGCTTACCCTGCCCGCCGACGTTTCTTTGCCGGAAACCAGCCCCGGTGTAATTGCCCCGGAGGCGGGCCTTAGCTGGCTTATTGACGGGAAAAACGCATTCACCGACGCTTCGGGCGTTTTTGCCGGCACGGCCTATACAAAGGCAGATGGCGCCCAGCCCGGCACTGTGGTATATACCTTTACCACGGTGTATACCCCGGCCCGCGCAGCCGGCAGCAATGCCGCCGCCTTTGCGGTTGAAACAAAATTCGAAAAACTTTTGATTGAAAACAGTGCAACGCTTTCTTATTCGGTTGTGGCCGCCACCACCGCCACAGTAACCGGTGTGGACGATACCACCACGGCTGCGGTGGCCGGTACCGGCAGCGCCACCCAGGTTATCAACCGCGAGCCCGCCGTACCCGAGGGCTTTGAGCGGGACAGCGACCTGGAAGCCAACCTGCGCCCGGTTAAAAACCTGCCCAACAACACCGTAAGCGGTGAAGCAACCGGCGCCTTTGACGACGGAACACAAAGCTATGCCTATCGCGATGGCGACACGGTAACCTATGAAGTGGACGGCCTTGCGGTTAGCAACCCCAAAGACCCCGGTAAAGAATATACCCTGAAGGATTTTACCATTACCGACTACGACTTTAACGATTACCGCCTGCTGCCCACCGAGGTGGTTTTGGGCACCTACAAAGACAAAGCTTCCCAGCCCATTGTACCTACCCACCTGTATGCCTGGGTGGGCGCCACCCGGTATACCTATACCTTAACAGACACCGACAAGCAAAACGGCAAGGTGGCGCTTACCGATGCTTGGCTTAAAGCTGCCTCGGGCAACAACAACCTCACCCTTTCCCAGGTTACCGAACTTTCCATTTATTTCGGCGAAGCCTTCCAGTCGTCGTTTACGGTAGAGAAAAAACCGCAGTTTGTGTTTTCCGTAAATGCGGCCGGTGTTCCGGCAGATGGCGGCACCCGGCTGAACCGTGTGAAGTTCTCGTTTAAAAACAACCCAAGCTGGGGCAAAACCGGTGAAGACGAAAAATATACCTACACCTATACCTCCGCCGCTGCCGACCGCACCATTCAGCTGGTGGGCAACACCAATGCAACCATTGATGCCAGCAAAAAGCTGGAAAATATCAGTGGGCGGCAGGGCGCCAGCGCCACCAATATTGCCCTGGGCGACAAGCTGCGGTATACCGTTACCATTAAAAACAACACCTATATCGACCGCGCCATCAACAACCTTACCATTGAAGACGAGATGATTGGCGGGCTGTTAAAGGCCGAAAGCCTTGTGCTTAAATCGGTGGTGGTTTCTTCCCCGGGGTGGTCGAATACCAAGCATGACGGGTATGACGCGAACAACAATTATACCTCCCTAAGCGGTTACTATGAAGTGGCCAACCCCACAACCGGGGGCACCCCCGCCCAGCTTCCCGCCCAAAAGGTTACCTGGAAATTTACAGGGCGCAATTTGCTGAGGGGCCAAACAATTACCCTTGTGTATGAAGTGGACGTAAAAACGGCCGAAGAGGTGAAAGCGGCCGGGTATGAAAGTCTGCTGGAAAAAGAGCCGCTCATTATCACCAACCGTGTTTCGGTGCCCACCGCCACCGGCGGCGGCGGTTCCAGCGGTACGGTGCCTTCGCTCGACCCGCGCCCTTTCCTGCATTACGGCCTTTCGGCCAAGGTAGACGGCGAGGACGCCTCTACGGCTTACTTCCACACCGGCAAGCAGGAAACGGTGGAATATACCCTTACCGCAAAAAATATGCCCAACCCCTACGAGGGCTCTACCGCCGTTAAAAAACTGGTGCTGGGCGGCGTGCTGCCCGCCGGTTTTGAACTGCAAACAGAGGCCGGCCAGTTTGTGCTTACCCGTTCGGGGGCGGCCTTGCCGGCGGTAACCGCAGAGACAATTGCCCCCAATGCCGCCAATGGGGAAGTGGCCCATTACCAGTATAAAAACGGAGGCAGTGTTGCCTACGAGCTGGTTATTTACAAGGCAACACAAAATTCAAAAGAGACCTATTCTTTTGTGCTTACCATTAATGAAGAGCTGGCGGCTGCCGCCGATGCCGCATCCGCCCAGGCCTTTACCCTTGTGTTTTCTGCCAAAACCCCCACAGACCTGCAATATTTCAGCGACAACGGCTACGCCCCGCGCAAAGACTTTGCCGTAACCATTCGCATGGCCGTGTGGAACGGTGAAAATGGCAGCCTCAACAACCTCAATACAAATTCCGGCTACGCGGGGTACCGTTTCAGCAAGCTGGACGGCACCAATTTCCAAATGAGCTATCCTTCTAACGACGCATCCTGGCAAAATTATTTGGGAAGTGATGTGAAGTCTTCCCTGCAGGCCAGTATTTCGGTAGAGGGCGTTATCAACCAGCCGGTTCTTTGGGTGAATGAAGCCGTTGCCAGAACCGCCGTAAACCCCAGCGGCTACAGCGGAACCAACTATGGCGTGGGCGATGTGGCAAAGCATACCTTTACCATTAACAACCAAAGCATTGCCACCTATGCGCCCTCCCAGAACTCTGTTGTTGTGCGCCTGCCCGTTGGCGAAGAGCTTACCGATACAGACAATATTACGGTTACAGACGGCAAAGGGCAAAGCGGCGGCGCCGTTACCGTTACGCCCCTTACCCCAGACAGCGAATATGTGTATTACAAAATTTCGTGGGCAAACACCCTTTCCATTTTTGCGGTGCGCAACAGCAGCAACAACTATACCGCGGGCAAAATAACCGTGGTGTACTACACGGTGGTAACCGCCGCCTCGGAAAGCCGGTTTGCCAGCGAGGCAGCCGCAGATTTCGCCGTGCAGTCCAATACCTATCTCATGTTTACCAGCCAGGAGGCAGCCACCGTTCGGGTGTACAACAGCGGCAAAACGGCCGCCCTGGATGAGAACGTATCTTCCAATTTCACCTATGCAGACAGTGGCGACGTTGACCAAACCCCCGCAACCACTTTCCGCCTTGGCTCTGCGTACAATCACAACTTCCGCCGGGCCCGGGTGCAGCCGTCCATTCAGAAAACGGTAGACCCCCAGCCCACCGCCCTGAAAGACCTGATGAAGCTTACGGTTACCTTGCAGGCGGGCAACAGCAGCAGCGCCACCGCTGCCCTTTCCAATGCGTATGTTATTGACATTCTGCCGAAGCCGCTGGTGTACACCGGTATGGCCTCAGGCGATGCGCCCATTCTCACCTTTGAAACCACCTACGATTTCGGGGATGGAAACGGCGCGCAGCCGGTTACCGTGCTGGTGTGGCAAAAAGACAAGATTGCCGCAGGCGGCAGCGTAACCTACAAGTACAATACCCAGGTTAAAATTCAAACCCCGCAAAAGCTGGATGAATATGGCGTTAAACTCAGCAAATCCTTCCTTTTACCCAGTGCCGCAAACCAGGCCATTTTCAAGCTGGCCGGCAGCCCGGGTGAACGGGTGCAGGTACAAGGCCAGGCGGGCCTTATTGATAACGCTGCCCAGCTGCTGAATGTTTTGGCAGATTATGGCAGCCAGGCCGCCTTTGCCGGCGCCTATGCCACCCTGGCAAACACCAGCATCAATGTGCAGGGCGACGAATTGCCCCTTTTGTGGCAGCAGGCCAGCAAGGCAACCGTAGGGGTGGAAGAGGCCTTTTCCTTCAAGCTGTTTATTCAGAACGGCTCCATGCAGGAAAACTACGCCAACTACAAAAACATGGTGGCCATTAACCGCCTGCCCTACGTGGGCGATGTTGGCGTGGTAGACGGCCTGCCCCGCAAGAGCGAGTTCCAGCCCTTCCTCAATTACACCGGCTCGGGCGACCCCATTTCCATCCTGCAGGAAACCGAAGGAACCAGCCTGTCGTTCCCGGTGCCCGCAGCCAAGTACACCGTATGGTACCTTGAGGTGCCCGAGGGCCAGGCTTTCCCAACCGAAACCTACCCGCTTGGCCACGCGCTGTGGACCGAGTACTGGGGTGCCGATGGCTCGGGCAAAGGCGCCGGCTACAGCAACTGGAAAAAAGCGGCGGACGTAACCGATTGGACCCAGGTAGCCGCCTTCCGCATTGAGTGGGACAAAGACTATGTTCTGTCCTCCCGCGGCCGCTTTATTGTAGACGTTTCAATGAAAGCGCCCGATTCGGTTGCCTTTGACATTACCAATGTAAACACCTACACCGCGTATAATTCCTTTGCGTTTTACGCTTTGAAGAACAACACCAACAACGCCACCTTCTACGGCTTGAACACCGCCTACCAGCCGGGCCTTGTGGGGGTAACCCTGCAGGACCTTGCCAATGCAAAAATTACCGTTTCCAAATCCATTCAAGATATAAACGGTGAAACAGCTGCCGGTGCCGAAGAGGGCCGCACCTTCCAGGTGAAGCTTACCAACGTCAACACCGGGGCTGAAAGCGTGGAGCTGCTGCAGAAGAGCAGCGGCGGCGGGCTTACGGCGGAATTTGCAAACCTGCCGCTTGGGCGCTACCAGCTTACCGAAGTGGCCGAGGTAACAGGGGGCCTTACCACCCCGGTAGACAGCCTGTACGATGTAAGCATTACCACCGGCGGCGCCACCACCAGCGGCAGCAGCCGTGAAATTGTAATTGACACCGCCAAAAAAGAGGGGCAGCAGGTGGCGGTAAGCATTGTAAACCGCCAGAAGGCGGCCGAGCTCACCATCAACAAAACAACCGAAAGCGGCCAGCCGTCGGCAGGCATCAATTTCCGCCTGGTGAACAAAGACCTTGGCATTGATGCCGCCGTTGCCACCAATGCCTCGGGTACGGCAGCCTTTGGCAACCTGCCCTGGGGCAGCTACACCCTGATTGAGCAGGCCCCTTACGGCACCCAGCCCTCCGGCTTTACCCTGCTGGATGACCAAAGCGGCGCGCCAAGCGGGTACCTGTTTTACGGCAAAACAATAGAGCTGCCGGCACGGCAGGCCACCGAATATTCGCTGGGCGGAACAGCAGCCGTGCAGAATGTTTCCGGCACCGGCACCGTAGTGGTGCATAAAACCTGGAACAGCCGCCCGAAGATAAACAGCGACAGTATGCCGGAGTTCTACTTGCTGCCAATTAACGCAACCGACTGGAGCAACGCCATTCCCCTCGGCGCCTTTAAAGACGGCGACACGGCAAGCAATACCCCGGCCACCTTCACCGCCGACAATGTGGCCTCCGGCGCGTACTTCCTGTATGAAATTGTTGACCACAAGTACGAGCTGTTTACCACATGGACCATGACCAACCGTTGGTTTGCCCGCCCGGGTGCCAGCATTCTGTTCAACGAGTTCCGCTACAACGAAGTGGTAATTGTTGAAAAAGACAAAACCAACAATGTTCGTGCCAACAACCAAACCGATGAAACCCCGAAACCGCCTGTGGTGCCGCCCACCACGTCTTCCCAGGTGCCAAGCGGTTCGGCCGGCTCTTCTTCAGCGGCTTCTGCCTCTTCTTCTGCCATAACCTCCGGGGGTTCGGCAACAAGCCAGGCCGCAGGCGGTTCTTCCTCCGCACCAACGCTTGTCATTTCAGAGGGCGATCCCCCGCTGGCCGGTATTGGCGGGGCGTGGTCTTTGCTGAACCTCATCTGCTCGGTGGCGGCGGCACTTATTTCCCTCCTTCTGCTGGTGTCTTTCCTCTTTAAAAAGCAAAGCGACATTGATGACGAAGAGCTGGAAGAGGGCGAAAAGGGAGGCAACTTCAATTCTGTTCTTAAGGTACTTGTTATTCTTTCGGGCATTCTGGTAGGGCTGCCGTTTATTATCCTTTCAGATTTCTCGCAGAAAATGCAAATTGTAGACTACTGGACCCGCATTGTTGTTCCGGTATTTGTGGTTCAGCTTGCGCTGCTGCTGGCATTGCTCCTTTTTGGCCGTTCCAAAGATGACCAGAACGATGAGGGGCTGCCTCAGGAGCCGGTTGCATAATTTTTCAATCAGGTTTTATAAAAGGCGCCGCATTTTGCGGCGCCTTTTATACTGTGCAGGCTGTTGCCGTTGCGGCTGCGGCCCCAAATGTCCCTTTTGGGGGGCAAAATCTTTCTTGCCGGCAGAAGGCTGCCGAATTTGAGTATGGTTGTATAAAAAGTTGTAAAATCTCATAAAAAATAATGGTACATTAGCGTATTGCTTCTTTAAAGTATATTGTTTATAATTAGTATTCACAGGTGGTTTTATACATTTATATGGTTGCACCCTGTACAAGAGGGGCGGGGCAGGCCGTATGGGAATTGCTGTAAAAAACGCCTGTAAGCAATTTTATATGGAGGAAAAATATGAAAAAAGTACTTGGCCTTACACTTGCTGCGGTTATAGCTTTGTCCATGGCGGCCTGCGGCGGTGCGGCAGCATCCACCGCACAAAGCGACTCGGTTGTTATCGGCGGTCTGGCTCCGCTTACCGGCGCGGTTTCCCAATATGGCATTGCTGCAAACAACGGCGCTCTTTTGGCTGTTAAAGATGCCAACGAGGCCGGCGGCGTTCTCGGCAAAAATATTGAGTACGTTTACGAAGACGAAAAGGGCGACGCAACCGAAGCCCTCAACGCATACAACAAGCTGGTTCAGAACGATAAAATTATAGCTCTGGTGGGCGATGTTACCACCAAGCCCACTCTGGCTGTGGCCCAGAAAGCCGCCGAAGACGGCCTTCCCATGATTACCCCCACCGCCACCGGCGCCGAAGTTACCCAAAAAGGCGACAATATTTTCCGCGCCTGCTTTATCGACCCCTACCAGGGCGAATTGATGGCCCATTATGCTTTTGAAAAGCTGGGTGCCACCACTGCCGCCATTTTGTACGACACGGGCGACGATTACTCCGACGGCGTTGCCAAGGCGTTTGAAGCCACTGCCAAAGAGCTGGGCATTACCGTTACCGCCACCGAGGGCTATGCCAGTGGTTCCAGCGACTTCAATGCACAGCTTACCAAAATTAAAGAGGGCAACCCCGACGTAATTATGGCCCCCTGCTATTACGAAGACGCCGCCAAAATTATTGTGCAGGCCCGCAACCTTGGCATTGAGTCCACCTTCCTTGGGCCCGACGGCTGGGACGGCGTGCTGGACCAAATTGACGCCAGCAACGCAAGCGCCCTCAACAACAGCTACTACTGCAGCCAGTACCCCATGAAGGACCCCACCCCCGAGCTGCAGGCCTTCATTGACAAGTACAAGGCTGAATACGGCGAAGAGCCCAATATGTTTGCGGCCCTTGGCTACGAGGCCATGCAGCTGATGCTGGCCTCCATTGAAAAGGCCGGAACCACCGATTCTGCCGCCATTGTAGAGGCGATGAAGGGCATTCAGTACCAGGGTATTGTAGGCTCTATTTCCTTTGCCAACGGCAACGACCCCGTTCGCGAAGCCTACATTATTGAATTTGAAGACGGCGCCGAGGTTGTACAGGGTGCTTACGGCTTCTAATTGTTAAAAAATTGCCTGCGGGCGGGGCAGGGTACCGTTGCCTGCCCGCCCAAGGCCATTGTGGAATAAACGAATAGGCAGTGCAATCCGAAAGAAGGGCGAAGCAATTCGCCCTCTTTTCGGATTTTTCCGCAAAATTCGGCGGGGTATCCGCTGGTGTCAAAGGAAGGTGTGCAAATGTATTATTTTGTGTCCCAGCTGCTCAACGGCCTTGGCCTTGGCAGTATTTACGCACTGGTTGCGCTGGGCTACAGCATGGTGTACGGCATTGTTAAATTAATCAACTTTGCCCATGGGGATATTATTATGGTGGGCGGCTACGCCATTTTTCAACTTCTCTCCTGGAATTTCCCCCTTTGGGTGGCCGTACTGGGTTCGGTGGCGTTTTGCGCCGTTGTGGGCATGTTTACCGAGCGCGTGGCCTACCACCGCCTGCTTGTAAAAGACGCCCCCCGCATTGCGTTGCTCATTACCGCCATTGGCGTAAGCATTTTTCTGCAAAACCTTTACCAGGTTATTTATAAGCCCAATGCCCAATCCATGCCCAAAATGTTTACGCTGCCGGCGGTTACCATTGGCGGGGTGCCGGTGTCCAACACCTTGCTGAATATTGCCGTAGCGCTGGCTATGATGCTGTGCTTGCAGCTTTTGGTTAAGAAAACAAAAATTGGCAAGGCCATGCGCGCCACCAGCGAAGACCCGGGTGCCGCCATTTTAATGGGGGTAGACACCAACAAGGTTATTCTGTTTACCTTTGCCGTGGGCAGTGCGCTGGCGGCGGTGGGGGCTGTGCTGTACAGCAACACCTACCTTGAAATTAAACCCACCATGGGCGGCATGCTGGGCCTTAAAGCCTTTGTTGCCGCCGTGTTCGGCGGAATTGGCAGCATTCCCGGCGCCATGGTGGGCGGCCTTGTTTTGGGTGTGGCCGAAAGCCTGAACAACGGCTATGGGTATTCCACCCTTACCGATGCGGTGGTGTTTGGCATGCTTATTCTCATTCTTCTCATAAAGCCCTCCGGGTTGTTTGGCCGGAATGTAAAGGAGAAGGTGTAAATGAATAAAACAATGACCAAAACAAGAAGGCGCAACATTGCAAGCCTTATTACCCTGGCGGTAATGATGGTGTTTTATGTTGTGTTTCA